>JAIRWZ010000092.1 GCA_031268615.1 Actinomycetes bacterium
GACTATGCCGCCGTGCTGGACGGAATAGATACCTACTAGCCAGTACCTACTAGCCAGCCCTTAGATACCGTCAGCCGGCGTCTCTGCTTTTGACGCGGTTGCGCTGTCCGGAGCTGGCGCCTCAAAGGTATACAAGTATTTCGCGCTGGCCTGTATCAGGTTTTCCGCGGCAGCCGCGGCGTCCAGCTTTGACGCCTTCAGCAGCGTGTCGATTAACGCTCCCAGATTAACGCCGACCACCAGCTGACAACGCTTAGGATAGCGCAGGACCCAGGGGGCCGCCACTTTATAGGGCGAGCCCCCCAACAGGTCACAGATGAAGACCAGCTCGGCGTCCGCCGAACAGGTCTGGACGTACTCACTCAATACTTGTGCCAGCGTCTCATCGCTCATACCGTCTACAAAATCGATGGCATACAGGTTAGCGCGCGGCCCTCCAATAAACGTGGCAGCGCTGATCAGGCCTGAAGCAAAATGCCCGTGGCCAAGCACGATGAACTGAGTCTGAGTCGTCGCATTCGGCATTTACAGAACCCCGACCACCGACAAGATAACCGCCGCGACGATGATAAGGATAATCAACAGCGCTGGGTTTACTTTTTTGCGCAACAGAGCCAGAATGCCAAAGGTAAAGGCCAGCGGCAAAATGTTGGGAATAATTTTGTCGAAGAACTCTGTTTGCAGCGCGATGGTATTCCCGTCGCCGATGGGTACTTCCAGCGGCGTCGAGAGCGCGACGTAATTGGCAATCAGGCCGCCGAGTATCGTGACGCCCAGAATGGTCGCCGCCTGATTGACGCGCCGGGCATTGGCGCTGATGAGCGCAAAGGCGCGCGTGCCGATGTCATAACCCCAGTGAGCCAGCGGGAACCGCAGGATAAAGGCCGCCAGAAACACCAGGAAGTACAGAATCGGGCCCAGCACCGACCCGTTGTTGGCCAAAGATGCGCTGATACCGGCCATGATGGGCATGAGCGTGAACCAGAACAGGGCGTCGCCAATGCCGGCCAGCGGGCCAAACAGCGAGACCTTGATGTTACGGACTGTTTCGACGCTTTCACCCTTTTCGTAGAGCGATACCATCAGCGCGGTCAAAAACGGCTGCGTCACGTTGTGCGTGTTGACAAATTCCATGTTGTCTTCCAACGCCGCGGCCAAAGCCTCTGGCTGGTCTTTGTAAATCTTGCGCAGGGCTGGCGCCATCGTAGCCGTAAAGCCGATGTTTTGCATACGCTCCATATTGAACGCAGCTTGGTTCAGCAGCGACAGCCACGCGATATTGCTCACGTCGTGTTTTGAGAGAATCGTTCTGGGGGCTGCGGGGCTTGCGGGAGCTGTGGGGGCAGACGTTGCCTCTGGTTTATATTCCGACATCACTGCCTCCTTCCGGACCGTCAATCGGGATGGCGCCATCGACGCGACCACCCGGCCCTTTCGCGCTTTGGTAGAAAGCAATCAGGGCACAAGCGACGCCCAGAATGCCCACGGGCAGAATGTTGTCAAAGGGAATGAACGTCGCGAAGAGAAATCCCAGGAACAGATACGGCACGAAACTGCCTTTCAGCATAACTTTCAGCAGCATGGCAAAACCAACGGCCGGTATCAAACCGCCGGCAACGTCCAGTCCATGCGTCAACCATTCCGGCAGAGACTCGACCAGAATGCGAATGCCGTTTTGCGCCACATAGGTGGACAGGAAAATGATAACGGCATAGACCAACGCATGCAGGATAATGCTCACGGTACACAGATTCAGAATGCCTTTGACGTTTCCTTCTTTTGCATAGCGCTCGGCTCTGGGATTGACGAAAGCCAACGCGGTGTTATACAGCAAAGACGCGTACTGCGCCAAAATAGCAAACGGAATCGACATTGCGAATGTCGCGGTAACAGGCTGGCCAGTCGTGCGAGCCAGCACCACCGTCATAACGCCGGCCAGAACCGGGTCGGGCGGAACCGTACCACCCACCGCCGTAATGCCGGCGAAGGCCAACTCGGCCAAGGCGCCACCCAGCAGACCGGTTTGGATATCTCCCAAAGCCAGGCCAACCAGCGGGGCCACGATAATCGGGCGAAAGAGGAAAAATCCCTCCAGCTGCAAGTCAATGGCGCAAATCGTCGCCAATAAAGTCACAACCAAGCCCTGTACTAAAGTAATAGGCACAACTACCTCCTTTTCAACAGGTCAGATGGTGGTCATACAATGGCCATACAGCGACCATACAGCGGCTATGCCATGGTCACGCATTATGACGGCTCCCGTCACCGCGCGGCCACACCAACGCCACACCAACATATTCAGGTCAGTACGCATCTACTTTCTGTTCCGGCGTGTCCTGAATATAAATCTTGCGAACCCTCGTCTTAATGAAATCCAGGTCATCCCTGTCCTGCGCGGTGACATATACCTTCCCGGCAATATGCTCGCGCCCAGGGCCGGGGTGCATGTTTCCAATGTTGACCGTATCCAACTGCACACCTCCTTCCAGGATACGGCGTACCGTGCGAGGGGTTTTACACATCAACAGAATCTTCTGGCTCGGCGCGGCGCGGTCGATGACATCGATGGTTTGCTGCACCGTAAAAAAGCGGCTATCCAGCGACAGGGCATCGGCGGCGATTTTCATGACCTGCCGCTCCATGTCGCTGGCCGCGACCTCGTCGTCGGCCACTACAATCAAGTTCGCGCCGACCGCTCCGGCCCAAATCCCGACGACCTGCCCGTGAATCAGGCGATTATCAATCCGTGTCAGTCGTATGGGCATTTCGCTACCTCCTGTAACCTTTCATACGTGAGTACTGATCCTGTCCCCGGCTTTGACCGGGGGTCCATCCCCGCCCGTCATTCCCGTAGGAGTGACCTTCCATCTTCGCCTGTCATTCCCGCAAAAGCGGGAATCCAGTCTGTCGGCCTATCCTTCAGGACTGGATTCTCGGGTCAAGCCCGAGAATGACGCGTATACCCCAAGCCTACCTCAAAAATACCAGTCAGCATACATGCCCCTTGCAGCGCTTTCCAACAGGCTGCGCACCGCGTCGGCAGTAGCGCAGGTCATCACCTGACGAGCCAGTTTTGCGCAAAGCTCCGTATCCAAAAGCGACAGCAGGCGTTTGGTGCGCAGTACGAACGGCGTCGAAACCGAATACACCCGCAGTCCCAGACCTAACAGCAACGGTAAGGCCAGAGGGTCGGAGGCCATCTCTCCGCACATCTCGACGTCAGCAGACCGTCCACTATCACGCCCCGCCCGAATGACGCCTTCGATAAGGCGCAGCACCGCCGGGTCAAAGTGCGAATACAGCGCTGCGACAGTGGCATTGCCCCGGTCAACCGCCAGCGTATATTGGGTCAAATCGTTGGTACCAATAGAAACAAAATCGCACAGCTCCAGAAATTCTGCGACGCGTACGGCGGCCGCTGGCGTTTCAATCATGGCACCAACGCACAGCTTCGTGTCATAGGCTATGTCCTCATCATCTAAACTGGCGCGAGCGCGAGCCAGCGCTTCATTGGCCGCGGTGACTTCAGCGGGACTGGTAACCATCGGATACATCAGCCGCAGTCTGCCACTCGCTTGTCCACTGGCGGCAAGAAAGGCGCGCAGAGAGGTCTGAAAGATATCATCGAAGGCCAGAGAGTGACGAATGCCCCGCCTACCCAAAAAGGGGTTGTCCTCACGAGCAATGTTCAGGTAGGAAACGTCTTTGTCCCCTCCGACATCAAGCGTACGCGCAATGACCCGTCCCCGGGGGAAAGATTGCAGTATACGGGTGGTAACGCCTTTCAGATACGCTTCGGTCGGAGCCGAGCCGCGATTCAGATAGAGAAACTCGGTGCGAAAAAGTCCGATTCCTTCAGGACAAATGCGTGCAACCTCATCAACTTCCGTGAGGTCACCAGCATTGGCCAATACCGTCAGTTCAACGCCGTCGGCGCTGCGAATGGGTACACCGATGAATTTCTGCAAGGCAACACTGCGCCGCGCTTTTTGTTCTTTGCGCTGCAATGCCAGCGCGCGCGCCTCGTCGTCCAATTCTGTTTCCACCGTACCCGCAGCAGCGTCAATCAGAACTTCCTCGCCTTCTTTGAGCAGTTCGGCGGCATCTGCCACAGCGAATACCGCAGGAATGTCGCGCAAGGCCGCCAGTATAGCCGCGTGCGAAGTGCGCCCTCCGCGCCGGGTAACGATACCGACAAGCTGTGAGAGGTTGCGACTAAGCATAAGAGAGGGCGGCAGCTCATCGACGACAATGACCGTCGGGCCGGACAGCGCCGAGAGGTCAGGCTCTTCCAGACCCAGGACACGAGCGCTCAGTCTGCGAGCCAGGTCGTCCAGGTCAGACGCGCGTTCTGCCAGATAGGGGTTGTCTAACGCGGCCAGCTCATCGCGCTTGCTTCCGATAACGCGTGTCAGCGCGCTGGCTGCGTTGATATGCTCATCAGCGATGGACGTACTCACTTCGCGTCGGAGAGCCGCGGAAGAGAGGAACATGACGTAGAATTTGCACAGTTCAGCGACGTCGTCTTTGTCGGACTGTTCCCCCTGTTTGCGGTAGTCGCCGATGAGGGCGTCGAAGGCACGCGCGGCGCTCTCTTGTTCTTGTGCGATGTCAGAGGCGGGGTCGATGGCGGGGTCGGGGTCTGCCGTGAGAAAGTTCAGGTGATGAACCGTCCCCAGACCCAGGCCGTATCCGATGCCGACTCCGCGATACAGCAACCTTAGGCCTCGGTGGTTTCGATGTAGTGAGCCACGGCGTCCAGAGCTGCGGTTTCATCAGGGCCTGTTGCGGTAATGGTGACTTCGTCGCCACATTCCATGCCGCCCATGAGGATTTCCAAAACTTCTTTTGCGTTCACTTCGCGGTCCGCCTTGGTCAGCGTGATATCAGAGTCAAAGCTCAACGCCAATTCAGCAAGCCCTGTTCCGGGACGGGCATGCAGACCGCAGGCGCTGCGTATGAGAGCGGTACGCGATGGCACAAGTCTCCCCTTTCTGTTGTGCGCTGCCGCGCGTTGGTGCGCATTGGCAGTAGTGCTTGAGACGAGATGAATATACCACAAAACGGGGGTGAGTGCGTCCATATCCGCGAATAAGGTTGCATACAGAATTTGGTTGAAACCTGAATTTGATAAAAGTGAGGGTTCCTTTCACAATTGAAGTTTAGTGACAAACAAGAGTAGAAAGGAAGCCCTCAAATGAATAGTGTAGACG
>JAIRWZ010000119.1 GCA_031268615.1 Actinomycetes bacterium
GTTTTATGTCAACAAATTGTTATAAACGATACTTTTTTTACAGACCGTACTTTGGTGCGTAGTCCAATCGTCCGAAATGGTTCAGAGGCCAGTAGGTCAAAAAGACCCGTCCCCGCACATCTTTCAGAGGAACCGCGCCGAATACCCGACTGTCCGCCGAATTCTCACGATTGTCCCCCATCACCCATACATGGTCTTTCGGCACCGTAAACGGAAAGGCGACCGACGACGTCGAAAAGAGCGGGTCCGAACGTTGACCATGAGTGTAAGGCTCATCCAGCGCCAGCCCATCAACCGTGACCTGTCCGTCCTCCGTCAAATCAACGACCTGCCCCTCCGTGGCAATCACCCGTTTAACGAGATTCGGATACTCACCGGTCGGGTCCGCGAACACAACAACATCCTTATACTGCGGCTTGCCCCCCACCTTAAACACCAGTTTATTGGCCAACAAGCGGTCTTGCAGCTGGATGGTTGGCAACATCGACCCCGACGGTACGCGATACGGCTCCACTAAAAAATAGCGAATCAGCAGCGACAGCCCAAAGGCCAGCGCCACCAACACTGCCGTCTCAATCAACCAACGCAACAACGACGTCTTTTCCTCGACTTCTTCGACTTCCTCTCCTTCTCCAGCTGCCGCCTGTGTCTCTGCGCCCGCCGTACCTCTGTATTCTTCAGACATGAACTTCCCCTTTTCGTGAAGCAGTCAGGTTCGCATTGTCACCCCGCGCTAAACTCACGAGCCACAAGACGCTACCACGTATCGCCCGTGTCTCCCCCACTGCCGTTCGCTACCATCATACGCAGACTATTCTAACAAATCCGGACGCCGCCGCCGGGTCAGCTCGCCTGCCTGTTGCGCACGCCAACGAGCCACCGCCGCGTGGTCTCCAGACCGCAGGACCTCAGGCACCTCACAACCCCGAAATTCAGCAGGGCGCGTATACTGCGGATACTCCAACAAGCCGTTCGAAAAGCTCTCCTCGACGGCGCTGTCCACATGCCCCAAGACCCCCGGCAACAGACGCGCCACGGCGTCAATCACGCACATCGCAGGCAGCTCTCCGCCCGTCAGCACAAAATCTCCTACCGACAACAGCTCGTCTGCCCAGACAAAGGCGCGCTCGTCAAAGCCTTCGTACCTCCCGCAGACCAATAACAGGCGCTCCCTCTGCGCATAGTCCCCGGCGATACCCTGCGAAAAGGTCCTTCCGGCAGGCGTCAAAAACACAACATACGGAGTGAGTGCGTCCATACCCGCAACCGCTTCAATTGCTTCAACCAACACGTCTACCTTAAGCAACATGCCCGCGCCACCGCCATAGGGAGTGTCATCAACCGTGCGATGTACATCATGTGTCCAGTCGCGCAGGTCGTGAACGTGAAGGTCCAACGCGCCCTTTTCGCGGGCAATGCGCAGCATGCCCTCCCCCAGTACAGGCTCAAACATTTGCGGAAATATGCTTATAATATCAACTCTCACGATACATACCTTTACGCGTCTCCGCTCCCGTCAGAGTCTTCAATGAGGCCCGGCAACACCGCTACCTGCGCCAGTCTTTTCTCCTGATTTATCTGTAACACCACGTCGTCAATGACTGGCAGCAGCACTTCACCCCAGTCTGTCCCCCGCACCACCCAGACCTGATTTGCGCCGGTCTCCAGTACCTCAACGACCTCTCCCAGCACGCCATGGGTCGTGCTGACCACACGCAAGCCCACCGCGTCGTCAGTGGCGGCCCCTCCCTCATCGGGATTTTCCGCCAAACGCGAGAGCAATGCCTCTGGCAGCTCACTCGTCAACGCAAAAAGTTCCCGTCCGGCAGCTTCCTGGGCAGCCCTGCGGTCGGCAATGTTTGACAGGCGCACTTTACGGGCAGGATTGGACCCCCGGTCAGGGCCGGGGGCAGGCTCGGTACTCACTTCTTCAATGTGTTCTACTACCCCTACCCGACCCCGCAGAGGCGGTGGAACTAACCACAGTTCAATGCCGGATACATTAGCAAGCGAGGCCCCGGCGCGCAGACGCAGCGAGACCTCTCCGTGTATGCCTATTGCTGATGTGACCCATCCCACCTGGGTGAAACGCGTCGTCGTGTCAGCCTTCGACATCGACCTCGACGGTCAGCTGGGGGGCGCCGACCGAGGCTCTGGCCAAGGTACGAATAGATTTGATGGTGCGCCCGGCGCGTCCAATGATTTTGCCGACGTCGTCGGGAGCGGCTTCGATGGTGACGCTGATGACAGAGCCTTCGCTGTGCGTCGTAATGACGATAGCGTCAGGGTTGTCAACCAACGAGGTGGCTACATACCGAATCAGGTCTTCTATGTGAGCCGCGGGGCTTTCCTCGGACATGATTTAGGCGTCCTCTCCGGCAGCTGCGTCGGCTGCGTCAGGCGCAGGCTCCGGTTCAGATTCCGGCGCGGATTCTGCTTCTGACGCGGCGGCGGCGGCCTTTTCTGCGGCAGCAGCTTTTTCCGCCTCTACCTTCGCGGCAGCCTTTTTGCTCTGTCGCGCTTTTTCAGCCGGCGCTTCTTTTGCTCCGCGCGCGATTTCGATGACTTTGGTGGCAGCTTCAGTCGGCTGCGCGCCCTTGGCAACCCAGGAATCAATGCTTTCCAGATTCAATTCGACAACTGACGGGTTTTTGCGCGGATTGTACCGCCCGACGATTTCGATGAAACGCCCATTACGGGGAGCGCGGGAATCCGCAACCACAACGCGATAGAACGGCGCTTTTTTCGCGCCATGCCGCGCGAGACGTATCTTGACTGACAAAACAACACCTCCGATTTAGGGCGGCCCGCCCGTTGCGCGGCCGCTGGTTGACATACGGACGAATATAATACGCCAGAAAATCACAGAGGGCAAGCCGCGGCGCGAACGCCACGGGTGGGCGCACGTCGTGGGCACGGGGTCTTTACGTTACTTCATGAAGTTGCTGGCAGCCGCAGTGCGAACGCCGTCAGCCCCCCCCTTCCGTGGGGCGCCCCTTACCGACGACGGCGTTTCCCTTTAGCGCCACCAAAGGCGCCGAAGCCGCCCATACCGCCACCGCCACCCATCTGTTTCATCATTTTACCCGCCTCGTTGAACTGTTTAACCAAACGATTGACCTCAACTACCGTAGTCCCGCTACCCTCCGCAATGCGTATCCGTCTGGAGCCATTCAGCAGCTTTGGATTGGCGCGCTCACGCGGGGTCATTGAGAAAATTATTGCCTCGGCACGGTTGACCGCCGCGTCGTCCATCTGACTGGGGTCGATGGCCGCCCCCGCCCCGCCCAGACCCATACCGGGCAACATCTTGACGATGGCTGCCAAACCGCCCATTTTGCGCATCTGCTTAATGCTCATCAGAAAGTCGTCAAAAGTAAACTGTCCACGCGACAGTCGCTGTGCGTCGTCTTCGCTTAGCTCCGTATCTCCCGCGGCCTCGCTCGCCGCCTCTATCAGCGATACCACATCCCCCATACCGAGAATTCGCCGCGCCATGCGATCAGGGTAAAATTCTTCCAGCGATGAGGGTTTCTCTCCCATTGAGGCAAACATAATCGGCTTGCCGGTTACTTCGCGCACCGACAGGGCCGCGCCTCCGCGCGCATCCCCGTCCAGCTTCGACATGATAATGCCGTCAAAATTCAACTGTTGCGAAAATTCCGCCGCCACATTCACGGCGTCCTGCCCGGTCATGGCGTCAATCACCATCAAAATCTGATCTGGTTTCACGGCAGCCTTGATACCCGCCGCCTCCGCCATCATCTCTTCGTCAATATGCAGTCGCCCCGCCGTGTCCACAATCACGACGTCGCGCATGGTATCGCGGGCATGCCGTACGCCTTCAGACGCCACGGCAACCGCGTCTGACGCCCGGTCGCCCTGCCCGCGATATACGGGAATTTGTGTTTCGCGTCCCAATGCTTCCAGTTGATCGACGGCAGCCGGACGATGTACGTCAGCGGCGACCAACAGGGGTTTCCGCCCTCGTTTGCGCAGCAGCCAAGCCAGTTTTGACGCAGCGGTGGTCTTGCCCGAACCTTGCAAGCCCACCAGCATAATCACGTTAGGCACCCGATTTGACAGCACCAATTTTGCCGGTGTCGTCCCCAAAAGCGAAGTGAGCGCGTCCAGTACAATCTTTATCACCTGTTGTCCCGGCGTCAACGATTTCAGCACCCCGCTGCCAATGGCTTCGGCCCGCACGCGAGCAGTGAATTCCTTCACTACCTTAAAGTTCACGTCAGCTTCTAACAAAGCCAGACGGATTTCGCGCAGGGCAGCGTCTACGTCGGCTTCGGACAGAACTCCCTTTTTGTTGAGACCCGAAAATATGCTGTTCAGGCGATTACTCAAATTATCGAACATGTGCTACTCCTGATTTTTCCTAGTCGCCAATCAAGGCACGGGCGAATTCAGCGGGAACGAACGGAAAGAGGTCGTCGATACCTTCCCCCACCCCGATACGCACAAGGGGCACGCCCAGTTCACGGGCAATGTCAACGGCAATGCCACCTTTAGCCGTGCCATCCAGCTTGGTCAGAATTAACGCGTCAACCGCCAATAGCGCGTTGAACTCACGTGCCTGCACCAAACCGTTTTGACCCGTAGTCGCGTCAATGACCAGTACCGTAAAGGTAGGCGCCGCGCTGCGCTCGCGCGTTACCCGTTGCACCTTTTCCAGCTCGCGCATTAGGTCCGGTGAAGTATGCAAACGCCCGGCGGTATCTATCAAACAGAGGTCCGCGCTGGCAGCTTCTGCCCGCTCTACCGTCGCAAAGGCTACGCTGGCAGGGTCCGTCCCTCGCTTGCTCTGCACAACTTCAACCCCGGCGCGCTCTGCCCAGATATCCAGCTGTTCGGCGGCGGCAGCTCGAAAAGTATCAGCGTTTCCCAGGACAACGCTGCGTCCCGCATCCACCGCTTGTTTGGCCAGCTTGCCCACAGAGGTCGTCTTTCCCGTACCGTTGATACCGACCACCAGCACCGTAACCGGAGAAAACTGGAAGGGGTCTCCGGCTGTGGAAAATTCGTCGGCAATCAGCTCTATCAGCACATCGCGCACCGCTGCTACATCCGGCAGCGCGCGCACGGCCGTCTGTGCCCGCAGCTTTTCAACAATATCGACGGTCACGGTCATCCCAAAATCAGCGGCAATCAGCGTTTCTTCCAGCTCTTCGAAAAAGGTATCGTCCAGTTTCACCGCGCGACCCGCCCACAGGTTCAGCTGCCCTGACAGACGGTCGCGTGAGCGTGAAAGACCACGGGAAAGTTTCTCGAAAAACGAAGCCATAGCTTAGGCCACCGCCACCTTCTCTGCCGAGGCCAGAGCTTGTTCCAGCTTTTGGGAAACCATCTTCGAGACGCCATCTGCCTGCATGGACACACCATACAATACGTCAGCCGTCTCCATCGTCCTGCGTTGGTGCGTCACGATGAGAAACTGCGTTTCGGCCCGCAAGGTATCAACAAATGCAACAAAACGCCGCAGATTGCTATCATCCAGCGCAGCCTCTACCTCATCCAAAATATAAAAGGGACAGGGCCGTGTACGATTCAGCGCAAACAGCAAGGCCAAGGCAGTCAGCGATTGCTCACCGCCGGAGAGCAACGACATCTTGCGCAATTTCTTTCCCCGTGGCTGAACGGAAAACTCAACGCCGGTTTCTTCCGGGCGGTCGGGTTCAGTCAAATACAGCTGCGCGCTGCCACCGGGAAACAGTTGCGCGAATATATCCTGAAAATGACGGTCCACCTGTTCAAAGGTCGCCAGAAATCGCTCTTTCATCTTGCGATCAATCACGGCAATCACCTTATTCAGCGCTTTGGCGGCAGCCGACAGGTCGGCCATCTGCTCGCCCAGCAATACCGACCGGACCGATAAGGCGTCATAGTC
>JAIRWZ010000013.1 GCA_031268615.1 Actinomycetes bacterium
GGCTATACCAATCGCGAAAAGATTATCAAATTCGATGGCAACTACCACGGACACAGCGACGCGCTGTTGGTGGCGGCAGGTAGCGGACTGGTAACTCTGGGGATTCCGTCCACCCCCGGCGTAACAAAAGGCGCGGCAGCCGACACGCTGATTGTTCCCTACAACGACGTGGAAGCCGTTCGCGCAACCTTTGAGGCCAATGTTGACCAGGTCGCCTGCCTGATAGTGGAACCAGTCGCTGGCAACATGGGCGTTATTCCGCCCGCTGATGGATTTCTGCAGGGCCTGCGCGACCTCTGCGACGAGTTTGGCGCCCTGCTGATATTTGACGAGGTCATTACCGGCTTTCGCCTCGCGCTGGGCGGCGCGCAAGAATGCTATCGAATCACACCCGACCTGACTACTCTGGGAAAAATCATCGGCGGCGGATTTCCGGTCGGTGCGTTTGGCGGGCGGCGCGACATCATGGAACATCTGGCGCCACTGGGTCCTGTCTATCAGGCGGGGACGCTGTCGGGAAACCCCATTGCTATGGCTGCCGGCATTGCCGCGATACAAACCCTGTCCGAACCGGGCGCCTACGACGAGCTGGAGCGCAAGGGTAAACTGCTGGGCGATGGCGTTACGGCCGCCGCCAATAACGTTGACCTGCCGACCTTCACGACTCGCGTTGGGTCGATGACCTGCCTGTTCTTTGCGACAGGTCCGGTGACTGACTGGGCAACTGCCGCACAGTCTGACACAGAGCTGTACGCCGCCTACTTCCGCAATATGTTGGACCGCGGGTTCTGGCTGGCGCCGAGCCAGTTCGAGACCTGTTTCGCCTCCCTCGCGCTCTCTGACGAGGAACTGACCTCTTTTGTTGCCAACGCCGCCGAAGCGCTGGCCGAACTTGAGCTAGAGCAGTAGGGGAGAAGTGAGTGCGTCCATGAAAGCAATAATTCCCGCCGCAGGTCTGGGCACCCGTTTTCTGCCAGTCACCAAGGCACAACCGAAAGAAATGCTACCGGTGCTGGACAAACCCATTATGCAATATGTTGTCGAAGAAGCCGCTGCCGCTGGCGCTGCTGATATTTTGCTCATCACCGGTCGGGGCAAACGCGTTCTGGAAGACCACTTTGACCGCTCCGCCGAACTGGAACGGATTTTGGCCGCTACCGGCGCCGAAGAGAAACTAAAAAAGGTGCAGACCATTTCCAATCTGGCTGACATTTTTTACGTCCGGCAAAAGGCGCCAAAGGGTCTGGGTCATGCTATTGCGCGCGGCGCTGCCTTTGTGGGAAACGAACCTTTTTACGTCCTGCTGGGCGACGTCATTGTGCCCGATTGTGATATCCTGCCGCGCCTGAAGGCGGTCTACGACCATACCAAGGTCTCGGTCATCGCGGTTCAACGGGTTACCCGCAACCTGGTCAGTCGCTACGGCATTATCGACGGAGAGTCCCAAACTGGTCTTGGTGAAGGGGTCTACAAACTCCACGGGCTGGTGGAAAAGCCTTCCGCTACAGAAGCTCCCAGTGACCTGGCCATCATCGGTCGCTACTTGCTGACGCCGGCGGTGATGGACGTACTCGCTCAGACACAGCCGGGAGCTGGGGGAGAGATACAGTTGACCGACGCTTTGGTCGCGCTGCTGCGGCAAGAGGACGTCTATGCCGTCGAGGTTGAGCCGTATGCCGCGTGGGACACGGGCAACGTCCTGTCCTGGCTGGAGGCAAACGTCGCGCTGGCTCTTAGCGACGAACGTTATGTCGATGAACTTCAGGAAATGCTGCTTCAATTGTTGGCAAAACCGAAATCAGCGGAATAGGAAAGGAACAAATACTCGTGGCACAGAAGACGTCAGACTCGCACGAAACACAAGGGACCCAAGGAACACCGCTGGAACAAAAGCTGCGTGACGGCACAGCCATCTTTGGCGTGGTGGGGTTGGGATACGTCGGTCTGCCACTGGCGGTCGAGATGGCCAAAGCTGGTCACACGACCATTGGGTTCGAGGTATCCGCCCAGCGCGCGCAGGAAGTAAACGCCGGACGCAGCTACATTGGCGACGTGGCTTCCGATGAGCTAGCGCAGCTGGTCAGCGAGGGGCGTCTGCGCGCTACCCGCGACTTTGCTGACGCGGCGTACTGTGACTGTATCGCGATTTGCGTTCCCACACCATTGAGCGCCACAAAAGAGCCGGACGTTAGCTATATGGTGGACGCCGCGACCGCGCTGGCGCCGCACGTGACCCCCGACACCCTGGTGACGCTGGAATCGACGACCTATCCCGGCACGACCGAGGAAATCCTGCTGCCCATTCTGGAGGCAAACGCGCAGCTGCGCCACGGTGACAACCTGTTTGTCGCGTTCTCGCCTGAACGCGTTGACCCCGGCAACCCCCGTTTCCAGACCAAAAACACTCCCAAAGTGGTCGGTGGCACCTCGCCGCGCTGCACGGAACTGGCGACGCTGTTCTATGAGCGCTTTCTGGACCAGGTTGTCCCGGTGTCTACTGCGCGCGCCGCAGAGCTTTCCAAACTGCTGGAAAACATTTTCCGTTGCGTTAACATTGCGCTGGTCAACGAACTGGCCCAGCTCTGCGAGCGCATGGACATTGACATATGGGAGGTCGTTGACGCCGCCAAAACGAAGCCCTTTGGCTTCATGCCTTTCTACCCCGGTCCGGGTTTGGGCGGCCATTGCATCCCCATCGACCCCTTCTACCTGTCCTGGAAGGCGCGCGAATACGACTTTCGCACGGAATTCATCGAGCTGTCCGGCAAAGTCAACGAAAACATGCCTTACTACGTGGTTGACCGGTTGATGGACGCCCTGAACACGCACGCCAAAGCGCTGTCCGGCTCGCGTGTGCTGGTGTTGGGCGTGGCCTACAAAGCCGATATCGACGACATGCGCGAAAGCCCCGCCATCAAAGTTATTACGCAGGTCAAGGCCAAAGGCGCCACCGTGGTGTTCCACGACCCCTTTGTAAGTGAGTACGTCCAGGACGGCCAGCGTGTTGCCAGTGTTCCGCTCTCGGTGGATGAAGTGCGGGCTGCGGACGCAGTGCTGATACTGACCGGGCACACAGAGGTTGACTACGCCATGGTCGCCGACAACGCAGCGCTCATTTTGGACACGCGCAATGTGCTGAAAGCTGTCGAAGGCGACCATGTCATCCGCCTGTAGCCCTCGATTTTGGTCATTGCTTCCAGGGGTACGCCCATGAATAGTGCCGTTCAACTGCTGGAACGCGCGGCATGCCGGTACGGGGACGCGCCCGCGTTTCGCGATGAGCGCGAAACGATTAGCTTTGCCGACCTGCGTGACCGCGCGCGGCAGTGGGGGACTGCCCTATTGTCACGGACAAGGGCCGGCGCCACCACACCCGTCATCGTGATGTTACCCAAGGGAGTGGACGCGGTTACCGCGTTTATGGCGGTGTTGTATTCCGGCAACCCGTATGTACCCGTCGATGTCAAAACTCCCCCGACCCGTCTGGAAAAGATTAAGGAAACCCTTGGTGACCATGTACTGTTTGACATCCCTGACGCGGTGCAGCCAGATGACCTGGCCATTGACGCGCGGGTGGCGGCAGTCACGGACGCTGACCCTGCCTATATCATGTTCACTTCCGGTTCAACCGGTATGCCCAAAGGCGTCGCCGTTCCCCATCGCGCGATTATCGACTACGGGCGCTGGGTAAGTGACACCTTCGGCTTTGACACCACGACGGTCATGGGCAATCAGGCGGCTTTCTATTTCGCAAACTCGCTGTTTGATATCTATGGCGGTCTGTATTCCGGTGCGCTGGTTGATATCATTCCCGAAGTCATGTTTACCTTTCCCTCAAAGCTACCAGCCTACCTGAATGAACGTGGTATCACTTCTCTGTTTTGGGTACCGACGGTTATGAAAAACATCGCGAACTCTGGCGTGTTGGAAACGACGGCCTTGCCCCGGTTAAAAACCGCGGCCTTTTGCGGAGAAATCCTGTCCAATGCTTACCTGAACATCTGGCGCCGACATCTGCCCGCTGTGCGCTATGCCAACCTTTATGGCATGACAGAGGGGACGGATGCCTGCTGCTACTTTTTCATCGAACGCGACTTTGGCGACGACGAAGCGCTGCCTATCGGTCGTCCCTGCCGTAATATGCGTGCCTGGGTGTTGGCCGAGGACGGCAGGGAATGCGCGCCCGGCGAGGTCGGCGAAATCTGTATTGCTGGTGCTGGCCTGGCACTGGGTTACTGGAACCGCAACGACCTGACGCAGACCGCGTTCAGGCGTAATCCTCTGGAAACCCGCTGGAACCAGACGCTGTATCACACCGGGGATTTAGGCTTGCGCGGCAACGACGGCTTACTATATGTGAAGGGACGTCGGGACAGTCAGGTCAAGGTCAAGGGAAATCGCGTTGAACTGGGCGAGGTCGAGCGCGCAGCCGCGACGCTGCCTGGCGCGCACAATGTCTGCGTCTTGTTCGACCCAAAGAGCGAGGGTATTGTGCTGCTCATTCAAACCAACGACACCGAGCTGCGTCTGCGTCCCATCAACCAACAGTTAAAGGCGCTCATTCCCGACTACATGCTACCCAGCCGCCTGGAATTGCTATCCCAGTTCCCCTTGACTGCTTCTGGTAAAATCGACCGCATGCGCTTGCGCGAACAGTATCATTTGCAATGATGGCAAAAGGGGCTGAACCTGAATCTGCCCGACGAGAAAGGAACCTGCAATGCCCGACCCGGTAAAAGCCCAACTGCGTGACTGGATTCGCGACCACTTTGATATTGGCGACGACCCGGATTACACTGATGACGCCGACATCTTTGACTTGGGATTTGTCGATTCCTTCGGGGCTGTCGAAATCATCGCCTGGATTGAAGACAGCTTCAAAG
>JAIRWZ010000065.1 GCA_031268615.1 Actinomycetes bacterium
GCCGTTGCTGGTATGGGCGTGCTCACTTCCTCCTGCTTTCTGTTGCTTTCTCATTCTCGCATTCCCTCTGTTTTTAGACGGCTAGATTTTCATTTGTGTGCGCGGAATAGGCCAACGGAAACGCGATAGGGGTTATACTATTGCGCGATAGGAAGATACGGCCATAATTTTGGAGGTAACTATGACACAGAAAATTCTATCGTTGGTTGCCAGCATTGGCGCAATTATTCTCGGTATTGCCCTTAGTCTTACTACCAATCGCATATTTTACGGGCTTGTTGTCGTGGGGATTCTTTACGGTATTTATGACATTTACTTAATTGCAACACACAAGCAAACGGAACAAAAGCAGCAAGAAACACGACGAAAGCTGGCAGAGCAAACGACGTTTACTACTGCGTCGCCGTCAGACATTCCCAGTGAGCCAAGTCCGAGTGTAGCGCCCGCTGCCGTCAGTCAAAGTGGTTCTGCGACAATCATTGTTCATTGGTTCAAGGATAAAATGGGGATGGGCGAGCTACCCGTCACTGTCAATGGGGTTGCCGCAGGCAGTATCAAAAAAGGCAATTTGCAGGTGGTGTACCATACCAATGTACCTTTCAATGTCGTAGGCATGGGCATATATAAAGCTGAAATAGAACTAGCTCCGGGCGACACCGTTGAATATTTCGCCGCTGGAAATGGCATTCGTCATGGGCGGACTGTGGTAACGCGGAGTGCAACGTAAACGCGCTTCGGTACGGCTGGGGTTGCACTGTTTCAGTAAGGTCGGAGAACCTCAACGCCCTGTCTGGGCGGTGGGAAGTGCAGCTATGATTTTGGATTCATCACCAAAATGTGTGGAGGAACATGTTCTGAATTAGCGGATGGCACGGTGTTTCTATACGTTTATTGCTGGTATGGGCGTACTCACTTCGTGTTTTATTCCCACTCTAGGGTGCCGGGGGGTTTTGAGGTTATGTCGTAGGCTACCCGGTTGACGCCTTCTACCTCGTTGATAATACGGTTGCTCATTTTTGCCAACAGGTCATGGGGTAAGCGCGCCCAATCCGCCGTCATCGCATCGGCGGAGGACACCGCGCGGATAATCACCGGGTGAGCGTAGGTGCGCTCATCGCCCATTACGCCGACGCTGCGAATGTCCGGCAGCACCGCAAAATATTGCCAGACTTCGCGGCTCGTATCCCAAGCGTCGATTTCAGCACGCACGATGGCATCGGCCTCGCGCAGAATAGCCAGCTTTTCTTCGGTGACAGCGCCAATAATACGCACGGCAAGACCGGGACCGGGGAAGGGCTGACGCCAGACAATGTGGTCCGGCAAGCCCAGTTCATGGCCTACAGCACGAACCTCATCTTTGAATAGCAGACGCAGTGGTTCGATTAGCTCAAAATGCACGCCGGACGGAAAGGGTATCAGGTTATGGTGGCTTTTTATCTTGGCCGCCGTTTTGGTACCCGATTCAATCAGGTCAGGATAGAGCGTGCCCTGTGCCAGATATGTCACCGCACCACGTCCGTCGGCTTCCAACTTGGCGGCTTCCTCAAAAAATATCTTCCAGAATTCGGAGCCAATGAGGTGGCGTTTGCGTTCCGGATCGGTGACGCCAGCCAAAAGCGAGAGATAGCGCTGCTGTGCGTTAACATGGACGAGATCTATCTGGAATTGGTCACGAAAGACACTGTCTACGCTTTCCGCCTCGTCCTTGCGTAATAGGCCGTGGTCAACAAAGACACAGGTCAGTCGCTCCCCGATAGCCTTGTGCAACAGAGCTGCCACCACCGAGGAGTCCACGCCTCCTGACAAGGCGCACAATACCCGCGCTTCGCCTACCTGCGCGCGGACGGCGGCAATCTGCGAATCAATGATATTTGCCATAGTCCAGATCGGCTGGATTTCTGCTATACGATATAGGAAGTTTTCGATAATACGTTGACCAAAGTCAGTATGGGCAACTTCGGGATGAAATTGGGTGGCATACAGCTTGCGCATGACATCTCCCATAGCGGCCACCGCGGTTTGTCCGGTGCTGGCCAGAGCGACAAATCCGGGAGGCAGCGTACCGACCGAATCGCGATGTGACATCCAGCATTGGGACGTGGTCGGGACACCGTCAAACAGTCCCGAGCCTGCGCTTTCCTGCAAGGCTTGAGATTCCGGGTCAAGCCCGGAATGACGGGGATGGTGGTCGGAATGACGCAGTTGGGAGTCGGGCTGGTGGGGGTTGGGGTGACTCTGGGGTTGGGGGTTGGGCTGGGGGTCATCGCCAGCCGTTGTTAGGGTTAGCTCGGCGAAACCGTACTCTCCTTTGTTGGTTTGTGGCACCGTACCGCCCAAGGCCAGCGCCATTTCCTGGATTCCGTAACAGAACCCTAAGACGGGAATGCCCAGTTCGAAAATTGCTGGGTCAAGGTGAGGAGCATCCTCGGCGTACACCGAGGCAGGGCCGCCGGACAGAATCACCGCAGCAGGACGGCGCCCACGCAATTCATCGGCGCTGATGTCGCAGGGAACGATTTCAGAGTAGACCTGCGCTTCCCGAACCCGACGCGCTATCAGCTGCGCGTATTGGGCGCCAAAATCCAGCACTAAAACTACTGGTATGGACGTACTCACTCCGTTTTCTTTTCCACTCGCACTCACATCCGTCACCTCCACCATGCCCCCGCCGCCCTACCGCGCGCTGCGGGATTCGTTGCGCAGGATGACGTCGTGCGCGCCGCCTTCGGTAATGCTTGTGGCCGACACCAGCGTCAGCTTGGCGTCGCGTTGCAGCTGTTCAACAGAGGTCACGCCGCAGTTCGACATCGTCGAGCGCACTTTCGCGAGCGACGCGTCCACGTTTTCTTTCAGCGAGCCAGCATAGGGCACGTAGGAATCCACGCCTTCTTCGAAGGACAGTTTCGCGTCGCCGCCGCTGTCGTAGCGCTGCCAGTTGCGGGCGCGGTTCGAGCCTTCGCCCCAGTATTCTTTGACGTAGGCGCCGTTGTAGTTCAGGCGCGGGGACGGGGCTTCATCAAAACGCGCGAAATAGCGACCCAGCATTAAAAAGTCGGCGCCCATGGCCAGCGCCAGCGTCATGTGATAGTCATAGACTATGCCGCCATCGCTGCATAGCGGCACGTAGACGCCGGTTTCCGCCAGATAGCGCGCCCGTTCTGCCGCCACGTCGATGACCGCGCTGGCCTGTCCGCGGCCGATACCTTTCTGTTCGCGGGTAATGCAAATGCTGCCGCCGCCAATGCCGATTTTCACAAAGTCCGCGCCGGCCTCGGCCAAAAACCGGAAACCATCGCGGTCAACCACGTTGCCCGCACCGATTTTCACCTCGTCGCCATACCGGGCGCGCACCCAGGTCAACACGTCTTTTTGCCATTCGGTGTAGCCCTCGGACGAATCGATGCACAGAATGTCTGCGCCCGCGTCCACCAGAGCGGGGATACGCTCCGTATAGTCGCGCGTGTTGACACCGGCGCCGACGATAAAGCGTTTCCCGGCGTCCAGCAGCTCGTTGGGGTGCGTTTTGTGCGAATCGTAGTCCTTGCGAAACACGAAATACGTCAGCCGTCCCCCGTCGTCAATAATCGGCAACGCGTTCAGTTTGTGGTCCCAAATCAGGTCATTGGCCTCGGACAAGGTCAGGCCATCCCGCCCATAAATCAGGTTCGCTAACGGCGTCATAAAATCGGCCACCGGCGTGGCCGAATCCATCCGACTGACACGATAATCACGCGAGGTCACGATACCCACCAGCCGCCCTTGCGACGTGCCATCCTCGGTCACCGCAACGGTGGAATGGCCGCTTTCCGCCTTCATCGCCAAAATGTCAGCCAGCGTCGCGTCGGCGCGCACGTTACTGTCGCTGCGCACGAACCCGGCCTTGTGATCCTTGACGCGCGCCACCATAGCCGCCTGATCCTGCACCGTTTGCGCGCCGTAGATGAACGACACGCCGCCCTCCTGCGCCAGCGCCACCGCCATGCGGTCATCGGACACGGCCTGCATGATTGCCGAGGTCAGAGGGATGTTCAGGCGGAGGGGCGCCCCGTCGCCATCATCACCGTCACCGTCAGCTAGCCGGTATTTCACCAACGGCGCGCTCAAGTCCACCGTGTCCGGCGTACAACCACGACCGGAATAGCGCGGAATCAGCAGGTATTCGTTGAAGGTACGGGACGGATCGTCATAAAAAAATGCCACGGGCGCGCTGCCTTTCTCTCGTTCGTTGCCTGTATAAAATACTAAGCGAGCGCGTCCATTCCCGCAACACGCCCGCAGTAATTCCTTCTTTTTACAACGCAAACTCACCTCACCGGCATCCTGCCAAGGGCAAGCGTTAGTCCCCAGACAATGCCAGACAAGCAGCACACACCAACATACTCAGACAGACCAGACGCAACTGCAATGAGGCTTAGTCCGCCAGAACTATGATTGCGCTAGACCCTTTCGGCAGGTACTGTCCCGCTGCCGGTACCTGGAACACTACCGTCCCGTAGATTGCCGGGCTCTCTTCCTCATAAGCATAGCGCACGCCCAGACCTGCACCGACAAGCGTCGAGCGCGCTGACTTCCAGGGCTTCGCGCTCAG
>JAIRWZ010000044.1 GCA_031268615.1 Actinomycetes bacterium
CCCCCATAGCGGCGGCGGCCACTTCGTCTTCGCGCAACGCAGCCCAGCTGCGGCCCAGACGCGAGTTGTCCTGACGGCGTACCACCAGAATAGCAATGACCAGCAACACCAAAATCACGTAATACCAGTAGACATTACTGGTGATTTCAATGACAAAGTTATCGCTTACCGGCCAATATATGTGAAACTTCAACCATTCCAAGCCCAGCGGCGTAGGTAAGGTCTGACCGGTTTTTGGCAAACCCTGCGCACCGTTGGTAATTCCAAAGATATTGTTTTGCAAACAGATACGCACGATTTCGCCAAAGCCCAAAGTCACGATGGCCAGATAGTCACCGCGCAGACGCATAACGGGCAGCGACAGCAACAGGCCCACCAGCGAAGCGGCGATTGCCCCCGCCACCAGTGAAGCAAAGTAAGCCCAGCCACCCAAAGACGGCCCCAAGGCGCGCGCCAGCGGCACGCCGACCAGCATGGCCGCGTAAGCTCCAAAGGCGTAAAAGGCCATGCGCCCAAAGTCCAGCAAACCGGCATAGCCCACGACAATGTTGAGGCCCAAAGCCAGAATAATATAGAGACCCACGACAGCAAAGATACGAATCAAAAGCTGCTGCCCAAAGCCTTGCATGATAATCGGCGCTATCACCAACACCGCGACCAACGCCGCCAGCAGCACCGTACGCAGCGGGGACTTTTTCTCGCCACGCGCGGCAAACATCGGCTTGGGCGGTTTACCAAAAATCTTCTTTGCGGCAGACGGCTCTTCAGACGAATGCTCACTGACCCGCACACGACCCGCCGCGTCTCCGTTGCTGGCCTGGACGTTCTCACTCATTGCGTTCACTACTTTTTTATCGCTCATGGTCTACACCTTCTCTACCACTGATTCGCCCAGCAGACCACCGGGGCGGAAAATCAGCACTACAATCAAAATGATGAACGCAATAACGTCCTTATAGCCCGGCGAGATGAACCCGGCCGCCAGCGCCTCGACAATGCCGAGCAGAAAGCCGCCTAACATCGCGCCGCGCAGGTTTCCAATGCCCCCCAACACCGCCGACGTGAACGACTTAATGCCGGGGAAAAAGCCCATGTTATAGGTGACGACGCCGTAGTACATGCCGCTGAACACGCCGGCAATCGCGCCCAGGGCCGGGCCGATGAAAAAGGTCAGCCCAATGACGCGATTGATGTCAATGCCCATGAGTCCGGCCGCGTCCTGGTCCTGCGAGGTCGCGCGCATGGCCTTGCCCATTTTCGTGCCCGACACAAAGCGGTCCAGCACAAACAGTAGCACCAGCGAAGTCACAATAATGAAAATGCGTATCGGCGTAATCCCGAAACCGAAGTCATGAGTGGGCAGCACCGCCGGAAACGGGATTGACGAATCAATCCACAGCAGCGCGGCATTTTGCAGAAAAATGGAGACGCCCAGCGCCGAAATCAGCGGGCACAGGCGCGGCGCGTTGCGCAGGGGCCGATAGGCGAACCGCTCGGTCAGCATGCCCAAAAACCCGGTCAGTATGGCCGCGACCGCAAACACAATAATCAACATTATGATAAATCCGGGCACCGAACCCGTAAAAAATGTTCGCGTTGATTGAAGAAACGACAGGAACGGAAACCGTCCTGAAATCGCGTTGATGACTTTCTCGCCGCTCAACAACTGTAGCACGCCCAGGCCGATGTAGGCGCCGGACATGAACATCTCTGAGTGCGCGAAATTAATCATCAGCAATATGCCGTAAACCAAGGTGTATCCCAAGGCAATCAGCGCGTACATGCCGCCCAAGGTCACCCCATTTACCAGCTGTGAAATGATGGTATTCATGCACAGTCCCTTACAACAGGATAGGCGGGAGCGAGTACGTCCATATACGCACGCGCTCCCGCACGGTCAATGTTTAATCCAAATGAAACAGCTCAAGTACGCGTCGATACCTTCGTCGGCATCGAGTGGATGAGCGCTTACGCTTACAGTTCTTGCGCGACCCAGGCACCGTCGATAACCTTGTAGAGGGTGATGACGCGGTTGACGTTGTCGCCCTTGTCGTCGAACTGCACGTCTCCAGTCACGCCATCCAGCGTTGTCCCGGCGACAGCCTCAATCAGAGCCTCTTTACCAGCCGGTGAAGTGACTTTATCTACCCCATTGGCATCGGCAACTTTGTAGACGGCGTTAATCAACGCGTTTGCCGCGTCGTAGGCAAAGGCGTCAAATCCGCCGAACTCTTTGCCAGGGAACATAGCGGTGTAGGCATCCGCAAAGGCCTGACCTTTCGGCAACTGCTCGATAGGCTTGCCTGGGCAGGTTGCCAGATCGCCTTCGCTGGCCGTGCCAGCCTGCGTGATGTAGTCGTCGGCATACAGACCGTCGCCGCCCAGAACCGGTACGCTGACGCCGCCTTCTTTCAGCTGCTTGGAAAATAGTGCGCCGGCACCGGTATCAGCAGCATAGGTGCCACCGAAGTACACAACATCCGGTTTTTCGCTCTTGATTTTTGTCACAACGGCGGTGAAGTCGTTCTGCTTCTGTTGAGTGCTTTGCTTTGAGGTAACTTTGCCCCCGGCCTCAACAAATTTCTTCTCAAATTCAACGACCAGACCCTGCCCATACGGGGACGAATCGTCCACGATGGCGACCGTCTTGTAGCCCAGCGCGATGGCGTCATCGGCACCGACCGGACCTTGATAGTCGTCGGTTGCGCAGGTGCGGAAAATGCTCTTGAAACCTTGCAGCGTGAGATCCGGGTTGGTTGACCCATAGCTGATTGCCACCACATTGTTCTCGTTGTAGACCTTGGAAGCCGCAATAGACACGGTTGAATTGAAGTGTCCCACTACGCCAACCAGACTGCGGTCAGACACAAAACTCTGCGCCGCGGTCACGCCTTTTTCGGCTTCGGACTGGTCATCGCCATCCAAAATCTTGAACTCAATGCCCAAATCCTTGGCCTCCTGGCTTTCGTTGGCCTGGCTGACGGCCAGCTGCACGGCGCGTTGTCCGCCCGTACCAAAAGCCACATCGCCCTGAGTCAGCGGACCACCGAAACCAATGGTCAGCGTCGTCTTGGCGCCGCCAGGCTCCCCAGCGTCACCTGTGGTCCCACCGCCGCCACCGCAGCCGACGACCAGCAGCGCGCAGGCCACGATTGCCGCAACGGCGAGGAGAACACGAAGATGAATCTTTTTCATGTCATACCCCTTCCTTGTTCTGTTAACTCGACAGATGCTTTCTTCCCCAATTACCAATCTATTCGCCAGAAGGCGAAACGATACAGTCCACCATAGCATACCAACCGTTCACCGACGGCGCTTTTCGGTAGATAGCACGAAAAGATGAAACATACTGTTCACGATGAAGGCACAAACATGTTGTCAATTGTGGCAAAAGTCTTGTGTTCTGTCAGACCGTCCTGTTAGGGTGATACATGCCTGCGATACCAGGCGATGTTTACCTCACGGATACGCGAGAGGAGGTGAAAGAATCATTTCACTATTTTCGAGTGTTGAAAGGAGGTGAGGCCGATGGAAGTTCTGTGGTGGCTGGCGCTTGCGCTAGCTGCGAGCGTTGTTGAGGTTCATCGGTTTTGGGACGTGTGGAAGGCGTATGCTTTCCGCGCATACTACGCGTCCCAAAAGAAACGTCGCCCGTCTCGCTGAGAGGGCGACGTTTACGCCAACCTGAGGTAGACTAGCCAGCCCAATGGCATTGCAGGCAACCTCAAGAACAAGTATAGCCGATATACAACAAAACTTGCAAATTACCGACGTGCTTTTCTGCGGGGTATTTTTGCATTGAAATTGTCCCTTAACTTCATGAACACCAATCAGCGCTACCCGCTGAATTGCAGTTGGTAGTAGTGGGCGTAAGTGCCGCCGCGCGCCAATAGCTCATCGTGAGCGCCGATTTCAGTAATGCGTCCCTCGTTCATGACCACGATGACATCGGCTGCCCGGATGGTAGAGAGCCGGTGCGCAATGATGAGTGTCGTGCGGTTCTGCATCAGCCGGGTCAGAGAAGCCTGCACAAAACGCTCGCTTTCATTGTCCAACGCACTGGTGGCCTCGTCCAAGATAAGCAAAGCGGGGTCTTTCAAGAACACGCGCGCAATGGCAATCCGCTGCTTCTGCCCACCGGACAGGCGGGCGCCACGCTCTCCCACATAGGTATCGTAGTGTTCGTCCAGCGAGGTGATATAGTCATGAATGTTGGCGGCCCTGGCAGCCGCGATAATGTCGTCGTCAGAAGCTCCGGGTCGCCCATAGGCAATGTTATCTCTGATGGAGCCGGCGAACAGATAGACATCTTGTTGCACGATACCAATGGCGGCGCGCAGAGACTTGAGAGTCAGGTCGCGCACATCAAAGCCATCAACGCTGACGCTGCCGGACGCAACGTCATAGAAACGCGGCAGCAACGAACACAGCGTCGTCTTGCCACCACCGGAGGGACCGACAAGCGCATAGGTCTTCCCGGCAGGAATTTCCAGCGATACGTCACTGATTACCTCATGACGCCCGTCGTAGGAAAAGTGAACGTTTCGATAGGAAATAGCGCCAGGTATGGACGTACTCACTCCGAGAGAAATTGCGTTCGGTTTGTCCGTGACACCAAGGTCTTCGTTTAAGACTTCGACCAGACGAAGAAACCCGGCGTAGCCTTTCTGGAATTGTTCGGTGAACTCGACGAGCATTTTGACCGGGGTCATAAACAGGCCGATATAGAGAGAATACACGGCCAGGTCGGTCAGCGTCATCTGCCCCTGCGCAACCAGCCAGCCGCCGCCGATGAGAACGGCGGTGTACTGCAGGGGCTGAACCGCGGCGTAGACGGAAACCATTTCGGCCATTTTGCGGTAGGCGCGCGATTTCGAGTGGAGGAAAGCGTGGTTGCCCTGGCCAAATTTGTCGGCTTCGATACCTTCGTTGGTAAAGGATTTGACGACGCGAATGCCAGCCAGCGTGTCCTGAAGGCGCGAATTGACGCCGGCGATTTTCGTGCGGTTATCCAGAAAGGCTTCACCCATCTGACGGTTTTTGCGCAGCGAATACCAGATGACAAACGCGGTGAGAGCCAGCAACGCCCCGGTCAGCGGCAGATTTATAAGCGAGAGCAGCACGACCGAACCCGTAATCATCAGCACGCTGGTCAGCAGGTTTTCCGGACCGTGGTGCGCCAGCTCGCTGATGTCAAAAAGGTCACTGACCAGTTTTGACATCATCTCGCCAGTGTTATTTTTGTCGTAGTAGGAAAAGGACAGGCGCTGGTACTGGTCGAAGAGGTCCGCCCGCATGTCAGTTTCCATGCGGGCGCCCATGACGTGGCCCCAGTAGGTGATGAAATACTGGCACAGGTAAGATATCGCGGCCAGAGCCACCATCACCGCAGCCAGCCCGGGCAGGGCGCGGATAATCTGCGACGGGCTGCCGTGCGCAAACAGGGTGTTTGACAGACCGCGCAGGATTTGCGGGAAAGTCAGGTCAGCCGCCGACAGGATGACGGCGCAAATCAGGTCGGCATAGAGCAGCTTTTTGTACGGCCCGTAGTAGTCCAGGAATTTCCGAACCAGGGAGCGAAAGCTAATCGGCGGGCCGTTGTAGGGGACAGCCCCGCTATTTGATGCAAGTCGCGGCATAAGAAACTCATCATAGCACGCAGGTCAAACGAAACGGAAGGTCTGTATGAGTGAGTACTGAGCCTGCCCCCGGCTTTGACCGGGGGTCCATACAAGCACTGCGGAAAGCAGAGTGAACACGTCCACCTATGGATTGCTGACGAGCAAGGGATAACTGCCCGCACTGAA
>JAIRWZ010000077.1 GCA_031268615.1 Actinomycetes bacterium
ACTGCCTTCCTACGGCATTGGCAAGGTGAGCAGGTGCCAGGAACCTATCCAGGCGTTGAGGCTGGGAATTGCGGAATAGCTTGTTGACAGATAGCTTTCCAGTGGGTCGCCGCCGCTGCTGTCGGTTCCTGAACTGATGCTACGAATCCAGGATATGCGGGACGGGGGGCAAGCCAGCGTGACCAGCGTATCGGCGCCGCCGACCAGTACCTGGGGAAGTGTCGTTCTGGACAGGGGGGTATCGTTGCTGTCCGCAGACTGTATCAGTCCGTCTGGATGGAGAAAGACGGCCTGGAACTGGAGGGGATAGGCGGCAGTGTCAACGACGACGTCGTCAAAGATACCCGCCACGTTCGCCGGTTTTTCTTGGGTTGCAGCCGGATTGGTACTGAATACTTGCGCCCAGGACAGCTGCTCGTCCTTGTTTCCCGGTGCGAACGTGGCGAACACACCAACACCTATACTGTGATAATTGGGGTTCAGGATATTGGCCCTATGTCCCGGCGAGTTCATCCAACCAGCGACGACTTCGGCGGGGCTGCGTTGTCCTATCGCGATGTTTTCCCCGGCGCCGCCTATTCCCGGCGGCAGCGCGTCGCTGACGCTGCGCCCATTGGGGCGGGTATGCGAAAAGCGCAGGCAACATTCCCGCGCCCGCAGCATAGCGACGGGCACCAGGTCGATATGCATGCCCAGCGCGGGCAAGCCCGCTTCTGCGCGCTGCTCGTTGGTTAGGCGCAAAACCTCCCAGGCAAAGTCGTAGCGCAGACTGCCTTCCACCGGCATGATGTGGCTGTGGCCACCCGCGGTACTGCTTTTTGATGAGAGCTGTTCTGCCAGTGAGCCGAATGACGCAGCCAGTGGCAGCAGCAGGGTCAAGGCCAGCAACAGCGCAGCCAGGCGGAAGGTGCCGCGCGAGCGCCGCTGCGGTGGAGCGGGGGTGAGCGTACCATCGGCGCTGTCGGTGGCGTCGGGCCAGTCCTCGTATGTCTCCCAGTCTTCCATGCCCCCATTGTATCGCCGGGAATGACACAACAGTCAAGTCCGGGAACGACACAACAGTCAAGTCCGAGAATAACAGAACATTCAGGTTTGTTCTTCAGGTCATTCCCGCGAAAGCGGGAATCCAGCCAGCGAGCAAAAACGCGGACACTGGATTCTCGGGTCAAGCCCGAGAATGACATAACAGCCAAGCCCGAGAACGACACAACAGCCAAGTCCGGGAATGACCGCGACGTCACACCCTATAGTGACGGGCAGGTATGGACCCCCGGTCAAGCCGGGGACAGGCTCAATACTCACTCCTCTTTGCCCTTGCTTCTTGTGCGCGCTTCGGAAAAGGGCTGCGTATCTGCTACAATTCCCCCTTATAGCCACACAGGAGGAGGAAAAGGACGTGTCCGACTACAAAGCCACGATGAACTTGCCCCAGACCGCGTTTCCCATGCGGGCCTCGCTGCCGCAAACCGAGCCTGCGCGCGTCGATTATTGGGAGGCCGCGCAGATTCACGCCCGCGCCGTCCAGCGCCGCCGGGATAGCGCCGCGCCGCCGTTTATCCTGCATGATGGTCCGCCGTACGCCAACGGGCACATCCACATGGGCACGGCGTACAACAAGATTTTAAAGGACCTCATCGTCAAATACAAAACCGCGCGCGGCTATTACAGCCCCTACGTGCCGGGCTGGGATTGCCACGGCCAGCCCATCGAACACAAGGTCGAGCAAAATCTGGGGCCTGCGCGCATGGCGGAGATTTCCAAAGCTGACCTGCGCGAACGCTGCCGCCGCTACGCGCTGAAATGGGTCGATATCCAGCGCGAAGAGTTCAAACGTCTGGGTGTGCTGGGCGACTGGGATAACCCCTATTTGACGCTGAACCACTCCTACGAGGCTGGCAACGTGCGGGTATTCAAAAAGATGTATCAGGACGGCGCGATTTATCGCGGTCGCAAGGCGATTCACTGGTGTACGCGCTGTCACACCGCTCTGGCCGAGGCGGAAATCGAGTATACGGACGAGCTGTCGCCGTCGATATACGTCGCCTTTGACCTGGAGGGCGTGCCGAAGCCGTGGAGTGAGTATGTCCATACCGGCGATGGCGGTGGGGGTGCGGGCACGAAACCCTTCCGCATTGCCATCTGGACGACGACGCCCTGGACCTTGCCGGCAAACGTTGCCGTGACCTTAAATCCTGACGCGGAATACGTGGCGCTGCGGCGTGACGACGAATACCTGATTGTCGCCCGCCAGCTGGTCGAGTCCGTCGCCGAAGCAGCCGGTTGGGACAGTGACCGTCTGGCGATGGTGACTGACGAACACCACCATGTAGTTGCTGTCCGCGGCGACGCCTTGGTTGGCCTGCGCTATACCCATCCGGTGCATGCCGGTATGACCGGCCGTATCATCACTGGCGACCATGTGGAACTGTCCACCGGCACCGGCGCGGTGCATACCGCCCCCGGCCACGGACAGGACGACTATCTGATGGGGCAAAAGTGGGACTTGCCTACCTTAATGCCCGTCGATGATAACGGCGTTTTTGACGCGGGTGGCGGACCTTTTGCGGGTCTGGACGTGTGGGAGGCCAATCCCGTCATCACTGATTGGCTGCGCGATAAGGGGCTTTTGATTGCCTCGCGTGATATTACGCACAGCTACCCCCATTGCTGGCGCTGCAAACAGCCCGTCATTTTCCGCGCGACCGAGCAGTGGTTTGTGTCCATGGACAAAACAGGACTGCGCCAGCGCTGCCTGGCAGACTTTGACCGGTTCCGTTGGATTCCCGATTGGTCGCGTAACCGCCTGGGCGCGATGATTGCCGACCGCCCTGACTGGTGTATCAGCCGCCAGCGCAGCTGGGGAGTCCCCATCCCCGTACATCGCTGTGCGTCCTGCGGCGCGGTCGTGGCCACCGACGCGACCTTTGACGCGACCATCGACCTCTTTGAACGCGAAGGCGCCGACGCCTGGTTTACCAAAGCGCCATCTGACTATCTGCCCGCAGACACCAGCTGCCCCCAGTGTGGGCGCGGCGTAGGAGACTTGGAAGCAGAATCTGACATCGTAGACGTCTGGTGGGAAAGCGGCGTGTCTCACACCTCCGTGCTGGAAACCCGCCCAGAGCTGTCCCGCCCGGCCGGTCTGTATCTGGAAGGCTCGGACCAGCACCGCGGTTGGTTCCAGTCCTCCTGTATCACCAGCGAAGGCGTCTGGGGCGCGCCGCCCTGGGAAAACCTGCTGACCCACGGCTTTACGGTCGATGGCGAAGGGCGCAAAATGTCCAAATCCATTGGCAACACGGTCTCTCCCATCGACATGACGAACAAATACGGCGCTGACATCGTGCGTCTCTGGGTCGCCACGACCGACTTTTCGGTTGACGTCAATCTGAGCGACGAAATCCTGGACCGCGTCAGCGAATCCTACC
>JAIRWZ010000081.1 GCA_031268615.1 Actinomycetes bacterium
CAGGAAGGGTGACCACTGCGCAGCCGTCGCGTAGATATGCTCGAACTCGAAACTGTCACAGGCGGCAAAAATCGCAGCCAGCCCGACAAAGAAACCAACGTCTCCGGTTCGGGTTACCAGAAAAGCCTTTTGACTGGCCTTACGCGGCGCTTCATCGGTGTACCAAAAGCCAATCAACAGATAGGAACAGACACCCATAATCTCCCACATGGCAAACTGCAGGAGCAAATTGGCTGACAGCACAAAGGTCAACATAGCAGACAAAAACAGTGACATGACACAGAAGAACCAGCCTCTGCGCTCATCGTCTTTCATATAAAACAGCGAGTACACCTGCACACAGGTACCGACCAGCGACACCATTGCCAACATAAGGATACCCAAGGAATCCGCGCCCAGAGTAATCGTCAACGCCCGGGAGCCCACGGTAGCAAGCGTCCAGGAAAAACGCGCCAGTGGCTCGCCCATTTCGTGCCCCGGCAGAAGGTGGATGAGCGCGGCGGCAGAAGCGAGAAAAGCCAGCGCTATCGCGGCCAAGGCTACGAAGCGCGCGGCATTGCGCGCGCGGCGGGGCAGCGCTACCAGGGCGACAAAGGCAGCAGCCGGGATGAGGGGTATGATGAAAATCCAGCTCATGGGCGTACTCACTGCTCCCCTATCCCCGCAGCTCGTGCAAGTCGTCAACGTCAGAGGTGCGCGCGCGACGGTAAATGGCGACCACCAGAGCCAGGCCAATGCCCAGCTCGGCGGCGGTGATGACCATCAAAAATACAGCGAAAAACCAGAGCGCTGCTTGTTCTGCGGGCGCGGCAAAGCGGGCGAAGGCCATGAGGTTGATACTGACTGCGATGGCCATGATTTCCAGCGACATGAGGATACCCACGGCGGAATCGTGCGAGATAGCGCCGTAGAGACCGACAACAAAGAGCGCGGCAGCCAGCAGCAAGCAAGCGATGAGTCCGACGCTCGGCATTAGTCGTCACCGTCCCCGTCTTCATCAGCGTCCTCATCGGCGTTTCCGTCGGTGTCCCGTGACCACCAGACTGCGGCGATGAGCGCCACCGTCAACACCAGCGACGCGATTTCAAAGGCCAGCGTCCAGCCATCAGTCGGGCTGAAAAGCTGCGCGCCAAAGTCTGCCAGCTGCATGGGCGTGGTGGGACGTGTCAGCGAGGCCAGTTGCTGACTACTCAAGATACCGAAGGACAGCAAGGCAAACAGCGCCGCTGTAATGGCCAGCGACGGGACGGATACTTTCAGCGGACGTTGCGCGTCGGCATAGCTGCGATGGGTCACCATGACCGTGAACACGACCAGAATGCCCACCGCACCGGCGTAAACCAGCAGCTGCATGACGGCGATGTATTCAGCGCCCAGAAACCAAACCAGTCCGGCGGCAGCCACCGCGCAGGCTAACAGCCAATAGGCGGCGTGTACGACGTTGTCGGCCGTGACGCAATTCAGAGCGCCGGCTAGCGTGGCAAAAGCGAGGATACTGAAAGCAATGAGGTTCAGCACTGCGTCGCCTCCCCACCCGCTAGCAAAGGGGCAGGTGTGGACGCACTCACTCCACTCGTTTTGCTTGCCGCTCGTGTGCGCACATAGGCGGGTTCGTCAACAATCAGGTCCTGGCGCAGCGGCCCGACTCCGGCATGCGCCAGTTCGTAGTCGCGCCCCATGCGCAGGGCGCTGAAGGGGCAGGCCTCGACACACAGGCCGCACATCATGCAGGCGCCGCGGTCGTAGCGAAAGTGGCGGATATGTTTGCTGCGGTCTTCGCGCACTTCCACGTCCAAATCCAGGCAAAAATCCGGGCAGGCGCCTTCGCAGATTTTGCAGCCGGTACAGAGCGCCACGCCCTCCTCATTGCGAATGACTTCAACGGCAAAGCGCGCGCGGTCCGGAATAAAGGCGCGCTGGTGCGGATATTCAATCGTCATGTGGCGGCGGAACAGATTTTTGAACGCAATGCGCAACGATTTCAAAATGCCGATGGGCAGGCGCGCGCGTCCACGCCGGGGTCGTTCAAACATCAGACGCCACCTCCCCCGCCGGTGGTCAAGAGGCGAATGACCTGCAACGCGAAGGCAAACAACAGCGTCCAGCCCAGCGTTATCGGAATCAGCTTTTTCCAGCCCAGCGCCGCGTATTGGTCCACGCGGTAGCGTGAAAAGGTGCCGCGGACCATCATGAAGCAAAATATGACAAGGTAGGTTTTCAGGATAAAGACTACGGGAGCGAGTACGCCCATCTGCGCCGGGTTAACGAAAGGTAAGGTCCATCCCCCCAGAAACAGCGTCGTGAGGAGTGCTGCCATGGTGAAGTTGCCAGCAAATTCAGCCAGATACATAAAGCCGAAACGCATGGCGGAATACTCGGTTGAAAAACCGGCGACCAGCTCTCCTTCGGCTTCGGACATGTCGAAAGGAGTTTGGTTGGTCTCCATTTGCGCGCAGAGGAAAAATATCACCGCTGATGGCAGACAGGGCAGGATATACCATATGCTGTTGGCCTGCGCCAGGACAAGCTGGCGCAAGTTCAGGCTTCCCGCTAGCAGAACCGGAGTCAAGGCTGACAGCAGTAACGGGATTTCGTAGGATATCGCGCCGCCCACCGCACGAACCGCGCCAATCAACGCGTATTTGCTGCGTGAAGCCCAACCAGCCGCGAAGATTCCCAACGGCACCAGACTAAGGAAAGCCAGCATCATCAGCAGACCCAAATTAACATCAGCCGCAATCAGCGTGTTGGAAAAAGGCAGGAAGGCAAAAGCCGTCAACGAAGGTACGAATACGATTATCGGCGCCAGACAATACAGCCAGCGGTCACTGTAATTGGGATGTCGGTCCTCGCGCGTCAGCAGCTTCAAGATGTCAGGTATCAGCTGGGCGATGCCGGCCGGACCCAGCTCCGTCGGACCCAGTCGCAGGTGGGCATGACCTAAGACCTTGCGCAGCATATAGATGATGAATGCGCCATTGACCAGCATTACGACGATACCCGCCAGGGCGATGAGCAGAGCTTTGAGGAGATTACTCATACCATAACCGCCTGACATTGCGGTGAAAATGTTCCAGAGCGCACAGGCCAGGGAGTGCGGAGATGTGTGTTCTGGTGCATTTTCACCTATCCACCTCGCCGAAGCAGAAGTCAAACGACCCCAGCGACACAATGGCGTCAGCCAGCAGCTGTCCGGGCAAAATGGTGTCGGCAATGTTCAGGGAGTGCAGCGTGGGCGGGCGCAGGTGCAAACGCGCCGGTTTGTCGCTGCCGTCGGCAGTCAGTTGAACCCCCACCTCACCGCGCGGTCCCTCAACAGGCACATAAGCCTGACCCTGCGGCACGCGCAGGACTTTGGGCACTTTCGCGCTGATGGGGCCTTCGGGTAAGCCGTCCAGACACTGCTCAATAATGCGATAGGATTGGCGAATTTCATCCAGACGTACGACCATGCGGGCGAAGATATCACCCTCCTCGCGGGTCATTACCTCAAACTCCATGCAGTCGTAAGCCGCATAGGGACGGTCGCGGCGCAAGTCCCAGTCTACCCCCGCTGCCCGCGCGATAAACCCGGTGCCCGCAAAGTCCAGGGCATCCTGACGATTGACGACGGCAACGCCACAGGTACGCTGTTGAAAAAGCTCCGAGGCGAACAGGCTGTCCCAATGTTCGTCCAGACGTTGCTGTGCGCGAGTCAGGTAGCTCCGCAGCAACTGTTCGGCGCGCGGGGTCAAATCTCCCAGGACGCCTCCGGGCCGCACGTAGTTAAACATCATGCGCGAGCCGCACATTTCCTCTAAGACATCCAGAAAAACTTCGCGATCATACATCATAAAGAGGAAAATTCCCATAGCGCCTGTGTCCAGACCGGTCGGACCCATCCACATATAGTGACTGGAAATGCGGTTGACCTCGCCCATCAACACGCGCAGCCAAGAGGCACGGGGGGGCACCTCGATTTCGGCCAATTGTTCAACGGCCAATGCAGCGGCCAGTTCGCTGTGAATGCCGGAGACATAATCTGCCCGATCCAGCAAGGCGGCCAGCTGATTGTAACGGCGATGTTCCGCCAGCTTTTCAATGCCGCGATGCAGCTGTCCGACATGCGCTTCCGACGACATAATGCGCTCGCCGTCCATCTCCAGTACCATCCGCAGCACGCCGTGTGTCGAAGGGTGCTGGGGACCCATGTTCAACAGATAGTGGTCGGTCGAAATGCTGTGTGGGTCATCGGCGACACGTCGCACGTTACGCGGCACAACAATGCCATCCGGCGGACTTGGCGACAACCAGCCCGCATTATCGTAGCCTTCAACAACCGGGTCAAGGTTTGCAGGAACGCCTTCCGGATCGAAGGGTTGGTTGGCGTCAGTGGACAGCAAGGCGACCTCTGGTCGGCAAGCAGTCCCTCCAATTTCGCCGATGTCCTCTACAGCAATGCCCACCTCTGCGGCAGCCATCGG
>JAIRWZ010000128.1 GCA_031268615.1 Actinomycetes bacterium
GTCAAAAATCGCCTGGGGCAGGCCCTCCTCGACAATCACCCCGCCGTCCATGAACACCACTTGGTCAGCAACGTCACGGGCAAAGCCCATCTCGTGCGTGACCACAATCATGGTCATGCCGCCGTGTGCCAAATCGCGCATGACGTTTAACACATCACGCACCAGTTCGGGATCCAGCGCGCTGGTGGCCTCGTCAAACAGCATGACATGAGGCTCCATGGCCAATGCTCTGGCAATAGCGACACGCTGCGCTTGTCCGCCGGACAGCTGCGACGGGTAATAGTCAGCGCGGTCATCCATGTTGACCCGCGTCAGTTGTTCCCGCGCAATCTGCGCTGCCGCCTCTTTGGGCAGCTTGCGCACCTTGCGCAGCGCCAGCTCAACATTTTTCTGCACGGTCAGGTGGGGAAACAGATTAAACTGCTGAAACACCATACCCAGATGTTCGCGCAGTTTGTTGACGTCAGTATCTGGCGCGTTGACCTGCGTGTCCCCCACCCAGATTTCACCGGAAGTCGGGACCTCCAGCATATTTATGCAGCGCAACATGGTGGACTTGCCCGAGCCGGAAGGACCAAGCACGCAGACCACCTCACCGCGCGTTACATCCAGATTGATATCGCGCAAAACCTCGGTGTCGCCAAAGACCTTGCGCAGATTGTGGATACGCACAATTGACAGGTCAGCGGCGTCAGCGAGGGGGCGCGGAGAAACTTCGTCTTCACCAGTCGCAGCGGTCGCACTGGTCGCAGCGGTCGCAGCGGTCGTACCCGTCATCGGCCAGCTCAAATCCAAATCCGGGGATGTCGCAGTCACGTCGTCCGTCATTGCCCTCACGCCCCACCCTCGGAAACGGCCAGCTTCCTCTCAAAGGACGAAATCACGCGTGCCAGCGGCATCGTCACCACCAAATAGTAGCAGGCGGCGATGATATAGGGTGTCATGTTTCCCGTGTTGGCGACCAGCGATTTGCCAAACATCATCATCTCCATAACGCCGACCGCGGCAAGCAGCGCCGTATCCTTATACAGTAAGATAAATTCAGAAGTCGCCGTTGGAATGACACGTCGCACGGTCTGCGGGATGATGACGAAAAACATCGCGGTCGGCGTGGTCATGCCCAGACTGCGCGCAGCCTCCATCTGTCCACGCGGGATGGACTGTATGCCGGCGCGAAAGATTTCAGCCAGATAAGCGCTGGAGTTCACCGCCAGCACCAAAATCCCCAACAGGTATTCCGGCACACGAATGCCCAGCGCGGGCAGACCGAAAAAGACAACATATATTTGCAGAAACAGCGGCGTTCCGCGAATTACGTTGACAAATATGCCGGAAACAAAACGAATCCAGCGCGCCTTTGCCATGCGCAAAAAGGACACGCCCAAACCGATGGGGATGGCCAGCGGAAAGCCAACCAGCACCAGCCCACAGGACCGCAGCCAGCCGATAAACAGCGTTGGAATAGCAGCGACCGCCATCTGCGGATTCAGAAATATGCGCAGGAAGGGCACCGAATTCCAGGCCTTCACCCAACCCTGCCGGTCCAGCCAGTTGATGATGGCCTCGACAGTCGTCAGCCCCGTGACGCGGATGGGGTTAGGGGGCGCAGCCAAATCATACGTGGCGCCGGCGCCATCGGTGTAGCTGCCGCCCATCTCGTAGTCCCCCGCCTTCGCGGGCAGCGAAAAGTCGTGCATTTCGATACGCAACAGCATGCCGGAGGGCACGGGTTGCGCGAACGTAATGGCAACACGCTCGTCAGTCAGCACCACGCGGGCCTCAACATTCAGGCGCGCCAGCCCGTCCAGTACCGTCACGTTGACGGTGTCATCGCCCGCAGTCCGCGAGCCTTTCGGCAAGTTCAGGCTCAACGCTTTGACCTGCTCGTTGTCAGCGACGCGCCCCTCCCAAGTCACCCTGGTAGGCTGGCCGCCAATGACCGCGTTGCCATTGGATTGGTTGGACCGGGCCGTAGTTTTTTCCGTAGTGAGTGCGCCCAGCGTCCCCGGCGCGACCGACAGAAACAGCGCCGCGGTCAGCAGCGAGCTGGCTGCCAGCACGACGAAACGCGAGGCGCGCGAGGCAGATATCGGTCTTATGGACGCACTCACTTCACTTTTGTCCTGTACTCTTCTAAGAGATGCAGCACACAGGCACAGCACCGTGCCGCCACTATTTGCCCATCGTTGGCTCGAAGTCAAAATACTTCTGGAAAATCTCGTTGTAGCTGCCGTTTTCAACAACAGCCTTCAGCGCGTTGTTGACCGCCGCGGTCAGGCCCGGATTTTTCTTTGACACGGCAAAGCCGTACTGCTCCCCGGTGGGGATGGCTTCGATAATCGTGGCGTCGGTGTAGGTCTTTTTGACCTGCTCGGCAGCCACCGGCTCGTCAAAGAAGGCGGCTTCGATTTTGCCCGCCTGCAGCGCGGCCAAGGCGTCCGAGGTTTGCGTGTACTCAACCAGCGTGGCGTTCGGCAGGTTTTCTTTGACCCATTCCGAACCCGTCGTGCCGGACTGCGAGCCAACCTTTTTCCCGTCCACATCTTTCGCCGCGCTATAACCTGAATCCTTCATGGCGACACAGGCCTGATTGCTGTCGAAATAGGGGTCACAAAAGTCCACCAATTCCGTGCGCTCCGGGGTGATGGTAAACGAGGACACGCCAATGTCCATTTTGGTTCCCTGGTCCACGCCAGCCAAAATCGTGTCGAAGTTCTGTGGGGAGAGGTATTCGATGGTCAGTCCCATTTCCTTGCCAATAGCCTGCAACAACTCGTATTCAAACCCGGTGGGCTGCTCACCCTCCATGGCAATGAACGGCGGGTAATCGCAGTCTGAAGCGACAATCAGTTTGCCGGATTCCAGCGTCGTGAATTGCGGTGTTTCTTCTGTCGAACCCGGCGTTGAGGTGTCAGTCGGCGCAGTTGCGTCTTTCGGCGTCTGCGCGCAACCCGAAGCGATGACTGCTCCCGCCACCACAACCGCAACCAATGCTAACAACAGTACCTTTCTCATTTCGCATCCCCTTACCTCTCCTGTGTTTCTGTTTGTCCTTGCCCTTGTCCTGCGCGCGCGGGCGCACCTACTCTTCACCAGGTGATACCTCGCACATGATGAGCTGGTCCGCTCCGCTCTACGCGGGGCGGGTACTACCGCGTGGTAAACAAGGGTCCATTGTATCCCCTTTTTTTCGTTTTTTGCAAATTATAGCCCTATTTATCCATGAACGGTGTCACGAACGGTCTATCTATGAATAAAACGTGCATACTATCGCCGTCGATACTCATTTTGTGAGTCGCCGGGGAAAACCGGAGCTTTTGCGCGGCTGACCTGGTCTTTGACCCCACACTCGCATACTGGAGGGTTCGCTTGATACTATCTCACTACTGCCCCTCTCGCCCGGAGATGGACGGTACGACTTACCCCTAAGGCGCGCCATGCTCACGCGTACTCCTGTCGAGACACGCGTTTACGTGGATCCTTTTGACCGCACCTGCCCTGGACTTGTCTGCACCGCACACCAGCACGACGCAGACGCAACCACAGACCCGCGCAAAAGCCACTGCATGGTATCACCTCCCGACCCGGCGCGCAAAAGGCCGCGCCCTGAAAGCGCAAGGCGATACAGCGTCGGGGAGTTTGCCGTCTGCCGGGGATTAGCCGTCGCGTTAGATTCAGTTCAGACTTTCTTAAGATTTAGTTCAGGATAGTTTTAGACTTCGTTCAGGGGTCATCTGCGAAGCTTGGTCATCATGCGAAGTGAGTACGTCCATCACCGCCTCTGGTACGAAGCGGTCGCCGAACTGCTCTCCCCCACGCGTTGCGCCGGTTGCGATACGCAGGGAGAACTGTTCTGCCCTGCGTGTCGCCAAAGTCTGAAAAGGGACTTTCGGCTGTCGCAGGTCTGCCCTCGCTGTGCCGCACCTTACGGGGCGCTGGTCTGCACCGAATGTTGGGAGACAGATTTTTCATTTTCCGCAACCGTCGCGCTGGGAGTTTTAGACGGACCACTGGCACGCGCCATCGTCGTCTACAAAGACGGCGGGGAACGTCGCTTGTCGGGGATTTTCGGCCCTCCTCTGGCGCGCCGGGCACGGGAAGTCTGGGGCAGCTTCGGACAGGTAGTGACCTGGGTACCCGCCAGCGCTCGGGCACGGGCGCGTCGCGGCTTTGACCATGCCGAACAGTTGGCACGCGCCTTCGCGGTGGCATACGGCCTACCTGCGCGCTGCTTGCTGTCGCGCGCAGGCGCCCGTGATCAACGCGGCCTGTCACGTCAGGAGAGACGGGGGAATTCCCACATGTCGTTTCGTTGTTCCCACCCCGTGCCGTCCGAAGTCATACTGATTGATGATGTCTTCACGACGGGAGCCACGGCAAATGCCGCAGCCACGGCGCTGCGCGGCGCCGGCGCACGCAAGGTAAGATTAGCCGTGCTTGCCCGCGCCTGGTTATAAGGAGGGGATGTCGGCGGCGGTCACTACGCCTTTTTCGGTGATGTAGGCGCGGATGTAGGTGGCCGGGGTCAGGTCAAAGGCCGGGTTGAATACCTGCACGTGACTGGGGGTGTTCTTGAACCAACCATCAAAGGCATAGCCCCCACCCTTGCGGGCAATGTTCAAGCGATGTCCCTTGGTCAGAGGCAGGTCGGCCGCACCCTCCGCCGTCATTTTATCCAGAGCCACCGCAATTGCCGGTGTGTTCGGGTCCAACTGCCCGGAAGCCGTAAATCCTTCGATTTCACGAGGGTCGCGTTCCTCAATGACGATACCGCTGCCGTCCGGCAAAGACAGGTCAATGGTTGAGGTCGGCGCGGCAACGTAGAAGGGAATGTCGAACTCTTTTGCCAACACAGCCAGCCCCAAGGTGCCGATTTTGTTGGCAGTATCCCCATTGGCACAGATACGGTCTGCGCCAACGATGACGGCGTCCACCCAACCTTCGCGCATGACGGTGGCGGCCATGTTGTCGCAAATGAGCGTGGAAGGCACGCCCGCAACCAGCAGCTCCCAGGCAGTCAAACGACTGCCCTGATTAACGGGACGGGTTTCGTCTACCCAGACGTGTTCGACCTTTTCCTGTTCATGGGCGGCATAGATAACGCCCAGAGCCGTGCCGTAAAACGCGGTCGCCAGCGAGCCCGCGTTACAATGCGTCAAAAACTTCGTCGGAGCGCTGAACAGCGCGGCTCCCGCCGCTCCCAAGGCGCGGTTGGCGGCTTCATCGTCGGCGGCTTGCTGGCGGGCGCCGTCCAGCAGTCGCTCTCCGACAGCCTGCGGGTCCAGGCCCTCCGCGACGGCTGCATCCAGCGTCTCGCACAACTTGTGAACGGCCCAGCTGAGGTTTACCGCCGTCGGACGAGCAGAGGCCAGCTGCTCGGCGACCTCATGCGCACGAGCCAGATAGTCAGCGCCACTGTCTGGAAAACTCAACCCCTCGGTCAGCGCCCAGAGCGCCAACCCAAAGGCTCCCGCTATTCCGATAGCCGGAGCGCCGCGCACAGCCAGCGACTGTATCGCCAACATAACGCCCTCATAGGTATTGCAGACCAGCACGTCTCCTTGCAGAGGTAAACGAGTCTGGTCAATCAGGTGCAGGGCATTATCCTCCCACCACAGGGTGCGCGGTATGTCATTGACTGCCATGTTTGATATCCTCCAATGCCCTTGCCAAATCTTCGGGTAAACTATCTTCAAATTCCATGAACTCACCGGTTATGGGATGGTTGAATGCCAACTTATACGAGTGCAGAAACTGACGGCGCAGGCCATGATTAGCGCGTTCATCACCTTTGCCATAGACCAGGTCTCCCACAAGGGGATGACCGATGTAGCGCATATGCACACGAATTTGGTGAGTACGCCCCGTGTAGAGTTTACATTCCACCAGCGTAAAGCCATCGTCGTAGCGCGTTGGTTCCAGACGTTCCTGCACCGTAAAGGTCGTCACCGACTGACGAGCATCGGGACGCTCGCTCACCGCTTGGCGACAGCGGT
>JAIRWZ010000138.1 GCA_031268615.1 Actinomycetes bacterium
CAGCGCAAAAAGCAAAACTGTCAAAAGCGCAACAAAAATCAGCGCCGACCAAGCCGTCACCGAGAACAGCGCGATAATTAGGGCAATTGCAGCTAACAGCTTCGTGCGTGGGTCGGCACGATGTAACAAAGAGCTCCCCGGCAAATACATCGAAAACGCATTCATGGGCTAATCCGTCCATCTTTGAGTTCTACAACCAGAGTTGCAGCCTCGGCGAATTCTTCAGGGGAATGCGTCACTACCAATACCCCACACCGCGCGGTCAAAGACGCCAACAGTTCCCGCACTTGGTCACGTCCAACCGCGTCCAGTCCACTCGTCGGCTCATCGGCCAGAATAAAACGTGGTCGCATGGCGATGGTGCCAGCAATGGCGACGCGCCTCGCCTCGCCGCCTGACAAGTGAAAGGGTGAGCGAGGACCGAAGTCGTCGGGGTCCAATCCCACCTGCGCCAGAGCCTCTCGGGCGTCTGTCAGAGCCTCATCGCGGGATTTTCCCAAGTTGCGGGGACCGAAGGCGACGTCGCTTTCCACCGTTTCATCAAAAAGCTGAGATTCAGGGTCCTGGAAAATCAAGCCGACCTGTCCACGCGCCAGAGCTGGCGTCAGGGGCTGTCCGTCCAGCAGCACCTCACCTGTATTCGGCTTCAGCATACCGGACAGAATGTTGATGAGCGTAGATTTGCCGCTCCCCGTTTGACCCTGTACGATGACCAGCTCACCGCTTCTTAGCACGAAGTCCAGACCACGCAGGGCTTCGATTCGTTGATCGCCTAACTCATAGGTAAGCTGCAGATTGCGGGCGCTAAGAACCGAAGGTGCTTTCGCGGGGGAGGCAGTGTCCAGAGGAGCTGGATTCCCGCTTTCGCGGGAATGACCCAGGAGTGAAGGGCGGTCATGATCCGGGGAGGAAGGGTGGGGATGACCTGTGGGGTGGCGGTGGCCTGTGGGGTCGGTATAGCCTGTGGGGTGAGGATGACTTACTGTCGTCATTCCCGGGCTTGACACGGGAATCCCGTCACTTCCTCTGTACGCTGCGCGGTGAATGGGCTTCAGCCCACGACTAATGCCCCAGACCGCCATCTGCTGATTCCCGACTGCCAGCAACTCGTCGAATGAACCTTCAAATGCCAGGACTCCCCCGCTCAACACACAGACCCGATCGGCGTCGGCCGCCTCTGCCAGATGATGTGTTACCTGCAATACCCCGCGCCCCTCGGCAACCAAATGTCGCACAATGGCCATGACCTCACTACGCCCGGTCGGGTCCAGCTGCGCGGTAGCCTCATCCAGCAATAGATAAGCGGGATGCAGCGCCAACACGCCGGCAATCACCAATCGTTGTTTCTGTCCGCCGCTCAAAGTGTGAGGCTCGCGGGTATCGAAACCGCCCAAGCCGACGGCGTCTAAAGCATCATGGACGCGCTCACTCAACTCTGCTCTGGGCAGGCCTAAATTCTCCGGCCCAAAAGCGACATCGTCAGCCACCGACGTCGCCACTATCTGATCGTCGGGACGTTGCTGCACCAGACCGACCCGGCGGCGCAGTTCCAGTATGTCGCGCGCGGACGTGCCAATAGCGCGGCTGTCCAGGATTACCCGGCCCGATTGGATGCGGGTCAGCGCCACAGCGGACAGAAGCAGCGTGGATTTGCCGGTGCCGTTAGCTCCCAGCAGCGCTACACGCTGTCCCGGCTTCACCGTAATCGTCACATCACGCAGGACCCCCTCGCGGGCGCATATGTTCTGCAATTTCAACATGGCAATCCGCCTGTTTATCCTCGCAGTTTCATCCGCAGCTCTTCATTGCGCGCTGCAACGCGCTGCGCATCCTGTCCGGGCCATTGTCCCTCTGTGTACAACACCTGACCACCCACCATCGTCATACGCACTTGCGCGCGCGCACCGGTGTGAACGAAAGCGCTCTGCGGATCATGCGTTGGCACCTGAAAGGAATGGCTCAGGTCTACGGCGATGATGTCAGCCCGTTTTCCGACTTCCAAAGACCCGATTTCATCGTCCATATCCAGCGCTTCTGCTGCTCCCAACGTTGCCAGGCGTAAAAATTCTGCTGCCGTAAAAAAGCGGCCGTGCGAATTAATAGCGCGTTGCATCAGGAGGCCGGTACGCATTTCCTCAAACATGCCAATCGTATTGGTGGCTGCCGGAGAATCGGTCCCCAAACCAACACGTACGCCCGCGTCCAGCAATTTTTGCAGGGGCACAATGCCCATGCCCAGTTTTGCGTTGCAACGAGAACAACTGGCAACACTGACGTTAAAGTCGCGCAAGATTTCGATGTCGTCATCGGTAACCTGCGTACAGTGAACCGCCGTGATACGTCCTGCCTCTAAAATGCCCCACTGCAAGACATAGCGCACCGGCGTCACACCCGTCGGCAACCACAGCGGCGCGGCGCGATCATAGGCCTCACGTACCTCAAAGCCCAGAATGGTCGAGCCGTATTTCACGAACTGACATTCTTCGCGACTGCCCGCCAAATGCAGAGCCACGGGACGCCCCTTCGCGCGAGACATTCCGGCATATTCAGCTACCGCCATGAATAGTTCGGGGTGACAGGCATAAGCGGAATGAGGCGCAATGCCAATGCGCACCAAGTCGTCATCAACCAAGGCTTCCCAGGCGACAATGTCATCGCGAGCCGCCTGCATGATGTCGTTGATGAGTGGTTTTTCCATGCCTTCGACCTCGCGGTACACAATCCCGCGCAAGCCCAGCTGGGCCACCGCCCCCGTTGACGCGCCATGCCCAGCAATATCTGCCACCGTCGTCACGCCGCCGGACAGAGCTTCCAGCCCGCCCAGCAGGGCGGAATCGCGCCAATCGGCGTCGTCAAAGAGGGATTCTCGTTGCATGACCTCATATTTCCAGCGCGCGTGAGGCACATCGTCAACCAAGCCCCGCAGCGCTGTGTATTCCAGATGAGTGTGCGTATCGACAAACCCCGGCGCCAGGGCCGCCAGCCCAAAGTCGCGTCGCTCTTCGTCGGGCCAGTCCCGCAGCAATTGGCGCGCCGCGCCCACCGCGACAATACGTCCCTCACGCACCACTATCGCTCCGTCCTCAATGGTCGGCGCCGACACCGGCAAAATATAACGCGCCGTCAATAACATCTCATTGCTCCACTTCACTTTGCGGCATTTCAGTACCTCACTCTGCTTTGCAGCATTTCACTACCCCACTTTTTAATCAGAGACCGGCCCCAAAGGACCGGTCTCCGGCAGAAATCATACACAGATGGCGCTCGTACCGCAGTGCCAAACCAGTATTCACTCTTTCATTGCGCCACCTGCAACAACTACGTCAAGTCCACGTT
>JAIRWZ010000151.1 GCA_031268615.1 Actinomycetes bacterium
ACACGGTTGACGGAGTCCGCATTACGGGCGATGTATTCCTTGACGGCGAAAATGTATACGACAAAGGCGTTGACGTAACCATTCTGCGAAAAAAAGTAGGCATGGTGTTTCAGTCTCCCAACCCTTTTCCCATGAGCGTCTACGACAACATCGCTTATGGACCACGCATGCATGGCTTAAAAAAACGTATCGCACTGGACGAAATTGTTGAGAAGAGCTTGCGGGACGCTGCCATTTGGGATGAAGCAAAAGATCGCTTAAAAAAGTCCGCGCTGGGATTGTCCGGCGGGCAACAGCAACGGCTTTGCATCGCGCGCGCGTTGGCGACACAACCGGAAGTGCTGCTGATGGACGAGCCTACCAGCGCCCTTGACCCCATATCGACCACCAGAATTGAAGAACTTGTCTCAGAATTAAAAAAGAACTACAGCATTGTTATCGTCACCCACAATATGCAGCAAGCTGCTCGAATTTCTGACTATACCGCATTTTTCCTTCTGGGTGAACTCATTGAAAATAATAAGACGAAGACCATCTTTTCCAGTCCCACGGACAAGCGGACCGAAGATTACATAACTGGACGTTTCGGCTAAAAGTGAATACAATGAAGAGGAGACACCCTAATGAGCCGCGCAAATTTTGAACATAAAATCAAGCAACTGCATATTGAAATTATTCGCATGGGCGGCCTGGTCGAAGTTGCCGTCGAAGACTCTGTGCAAGTTTTTGAGCATAACAACCGGGAACTGTGTGAGGCCATTATTGAAAACGACACCACTATTGACGAGGCAGAAAAAAGAATTGAATCCAAATGCCTTTGGCTTATCGCGCGTGAACAGCCGATTGCTTCTGATTTGCGAGAAATCACGACCGCATTGAAAATCATCACCGATATGGAGCGCATTGGTGACCATGCAGTAGACATAGCAGAACTGGCCATGCGAACGGTTGGGAAAAACGCCTTCGCTGATTCCAGCCATATTTCACAGATGGCTGCCACCGTCATCGAAATCGTACACAGCGCTATCACTGCTTACGCAAATTACGACCTGGAGCTTGCAGAGTCCACCGGAGAAAAAGACAGCGTCGTTGATGAATACTTTTCTCTCGTCAAGCAAGAACTCGTGCAGATATTCGCCACTCAACCCCAACGCATGAACAACGCCATTGACTTTTTACTCATCGCAAAATATCTGGAGCGCATTGCTGACCATGCCGTCAACATCTGCGGTTGGGTTCGATTTTCCCAGACAGGAGAGCATAAAAATACGCTTATTTTTTGAGCGCAACGCTATCATGAATAAAACAATTTGCATAGTAGAGGATGATGCAAACATTCGGGAAATGATTCGGATGGCGCTGACTTCGTTTTCATATGACGTCACTGCCTTTGACAACGCAGAAGACGCCCTGGACTCTGTTTTCCGAGATCTACCGGACTTGCTTATCTTCGACATTATGTTACCGGGCATGAGCGGCCTGGAGGCAACTCAACTCATACGAGACAATCCAAAAACTAAAGATCTGCCCATTATCCTGCTGACGGCAAAAGATACCGAACTTGACAAAGTGACCGGGCTTGATTGTGGCGCCGATGATTACATCGCAAAACCGTTCGGAGTAATGGAGCTTGGCGCGCGCATTCGCTCTCTCCTCCGTCGAACTGACACCGACGATACGCATATAGTAGAAAACCTGGTCGTATCTGACTTGTCGATTAATTACAAAACGCGCGAAGTGACACACAGGGACAAGCCCCTTGATTTAACCTTCAAGGAATACGAACTCTTGTGTTTGCTCGTACAGGAACGTGACAGAATTGTTCCCCGTGAGGAACTCTTGACCACCATCTGGGGCTTTGAATTTATGGGAGAATCCCGCACTTTAGACATTCATGTACGCACCTTACGGCAAAAACTTGGCGACGGAGCAGATGAACCAACCTACATTAAAACCGTGCGCAATGTCGGCTATCGTTTTATCGGAGACTAATATGAAAAGAGCTATTTACTACCGGCTCATCGTGTTGGCGCTTGCCGCGCTGTCCATTTGTAGCGGTATCTCTGCGATGATGTATGCCGTCTCTACCCAGAACCAGACAAAAGCATGGCTGACCATGCTGGCAGTCTCTACGGCGGAAAACTACACCCACACTACCGATGTATCCGCCTTGGCGCGAGCAGCGGGCAATAATCGCGTGACCATCATCGCACCGGACGGTACCGTGCTGGCAGATTCAGAAGCAAATGCCGCCGACATGGAAAACCATGCTGACCGCGAAGAAGTAAAGTACGCAAAAACGGGCGATGTGTATATCGCCATGCGCAAAAGCGATACCTTAAACGAAATGTTTATGTATGTGTCGGTGAAAACCGCTGACGGAACCATTGTCAGACTTGCGCACAGCTATTCGGGATTATTGCACAATCTGGTCGTTCAGTTACCCGCCATTCTGGTCGCCTTAATTGCCGCCCTCATTCTGTCGCTGGTCTTAGCAGACCGTTTTTCAAAGACGGTCACGAAACCTTTTGAGAAAGTAGTGGATGCGCTATCGGCTCACGAATATGCGGAACTGGGACAGTACAATTCTCCCTATTACGAAATAGACAAAATAATGCAAACGCTACAGGAACTGTTGCGGGAAATAACTGATTCCAATACAAAACTACAAGAAGAGCGTGAACGAGTTGACTACATTCTCTCGAACATGGCAGAAGGATTTGTCCTTGTGGACAAGAAAAAGAACATTCTTTTGTGCAATGCCAGCGCAAAAGAGTTTTTCGGACACAGCCCTGACCTCCAGCTGGAAAGCATTTATAACCTGACAAGAAATCAAACCGTCATAAATGCCCTGCAATCCGCGTTTGACAGTGGACAATCTACTATGTTCGACCTCAGGCTACAAGAAAACCTGATTGTCAACCTCTACATTTCCCCCTCAATCCCGTCAGAATACGAAACCGGCGCAACCCTGCTGATTGTCGATATGACCGCCGAGAGACAGCTGGAACAACAAAAACGTGATTTCTTTTCCAATGCTTCCCACGAATTAAAAACCCCGATTACCTCTATTCTGGGATTTTCCGAAATGCTGGGGAAGGGAATCGTGGTAAGCGAAGAGGAAAAGGCCATCGCAATACATCGGATTGGCACCGAAGCAAAACGACTGTCAGAACTTATCGGTGATATATTGACCATTTCAAAACTCGAGTCAAACAGCGGTGGCCAGGAACGTACGCTGGTCAATCTGAATGAAATTATCACGGAAGCTATCGACGCAGTCTCCCCAATCAAAGACAACATCTCTATAGAAGTTAACGCCGACGCACACGATATTTTTTATCAGGCTAATCAGCGGCAGATGTACGAACTGTGCGTCAACTTAATTGAAAACGCCATCAAATACAATACGCCCAACGGAACGGTATCTCTCACGCTGAAAGATGAAGGAACCAATGTCGTCCTGTCCATTCGGGACACGGGTATCGGAATTCCACCCGAATACCAAGCACGGGTATTTGAACGCTTCTTCCGGGTTGATTACGGTCGGGATAAAAAAGTCGGCGGCACGGGACTGGGCCTGTCCATCGTCAAACATATCGTCAGCATGTACGGTGGGGAAATATCTCTACAGAGCAGAAAAGATGAAGGAACAACCATCACGGTATTCCTCCCCGTTGACTCTACCGTTTGACTCTACCCCGCCCGTAGTGCCCTACCCGTAGTGCCCCGCCCCTCCACCGCAAACCACCAGCCGCAGTAAAACCCTCCACCGCGAGCCATGTTCCTTGCATGCCCCTCGCGCCTATTAGCCGATAGAGCCGCGACCGGCTGACAGGCGTTTCTGCAACGCACGGGCAACCAGCGAAATAGCAAAGTTAATGCTGAAGTAGAACAAAGCAATGACCGCATAAATCATCAAAATCTGTCCCACCCCGGAAAACAGAGACTTCAAGATATTGCCACGAGCCGTCAGCTCGACCACCCCTAAAAGCAAGGCAAAGGACGAGTCTTTAATGGCCGTAACGAACTGGCTGACGATGGGCGGTATCATTTTCGTCACCGATTGTGGCAGCACGATATGGCGCAAAATCTGCAGATAGGACATGCCCTGACTGCGAGCCGCCTCCCACTGTCCCTTGGGGACGGAATTCAGTCCACCGCGCACCACTTCGGCGATGACCGCCGTCGTAAATACTGTCAGCGCCAAAATAGCCGCTGCCACGTCTTTCATCTGCCCTACCAGAAAGCAGAACAACATCAGCAAGATGAGGGGGATATTGCGGATAAACTCGATATAAGCCGTAGCAATCCAGCTGATAACCGGTGCGCGTGAATAACGGGCAACGCCAACGACAATACCAAAGACAAACGCCAACAAAATCGACACGCCCGAAATATAGAGCGTGATTTTCAGACCATCCAGCAAACTCGCCCAAAACCAGGGACGGGATAGCATGAAGCCAATGGTGGTGGTATTGACGGCAGCATTCATTATGCCTGCCCCCCGCCCTGTGCGGCTTCGGCGCGGTCTTCCAGTCTCTTTGCCAGAAAAGCCAGCGGATAACACAAACAGAAATACAGCACCATGGCTACCAGATAGACAGGCCCCGGATTATAGTTGGCAGCCTGAATGGATTTCGCCTGATACATCAAATCAAAAGCGCCAATATAGAGCAACACCGAGGTGTTCTTAATCAGATTGACCGCCTGATTGGTCAGCGGTGGCAAGACAACCGTCAAGGCCTGCGGAATAACCACATGGCGCATGGCCTGCACATACGACATGCCCTGTGACAGCGAAGCCTCCAGCTGTCCTTTCGATATAGACTGGATACCGGCACGCACGGCCTCAGAAATATAGGCCCCGTGATAGATACCGACACCGATGACGCCAACCATCAACACCGGCACGGCGTTAAACTGCGGCCAGACAATCGGCAGCCCAAAGCCCAGAAACACGACTTGCAGCATGAGCGGTGTGTTCTGGAAAAACTCAACATAGACGCGGGCAACAGCACGCAACGGCTTCCAGTTGGAAGCCGATAGCACACCAAAGACGATACCCAGAACCAACGCCAACGCCAGCGCCAGAACCGAGGCCACGATCGTGATACCTAAACCTGAAAATATCAGACCCAGATGGTCGCCCAAACTCGCCCACTTCGCAGACGAAAACATCAGCGACAGATTGCCCAGCCATTGTATAAAGCCGTCAAACATGCGCGCCCCGCGCCCACCGTACCGGTACCATCATCATGCCACTCAAAAAGGCGCCGTCAGCAGATCGGTAGGGACACCTTTCGGGCGCAAACCGCCCGATTGCTGTCCGCTCACGTTCACTCACGACAGGCAGACAGCAATCCGCCGCAGCGCGGCGGAAAGCTGCCCCTACCACAAAAACCACTGCAACAAAAACACAGCAATACAGCACGATTACTTCAGGTTGTACTCGGCCAGCAGCGTGTCCATCTCGCCGTTCGCCTTAACATCAGCGACGAATTTGTTCACGAAATCTGCCAAACCAGTGTTGTCCTTCTTAGTCGCAATGCCGTAATCCTGAGGGCTAAAGCTATCAGGCAGAATTTGACGCTCATCATCCAGATAACCGGCCAGAATCGAACGGTCAACAGAAAACGCGTCCACCTTACCGGATTTCAACGCCGCTGAAATCTCAGGATAGGTCTGAAACTCGGTAAACTTCACCTTGGTACCCAGATTATCAACCTCTGCCTGCACCGCATCTTTCGAGGTCGCACCCTGTGCTACACCAATAGTCTTCCCATCCAGTGACTTCAAATCGGTGAACCCATTCTTCGTTTCCACCAACAGACCGACGCTGTCCTGATAATACGGGTCGCTAAAGTTCCACTGCTCCTTGCGCTCCGGCTTAATCGTAAAGGTCGCGATGACCATGTCGATTTGCCCGTTATCCAGCAGTGTGCCGCGTGTCTCGGCAGTCACCGGAGTAAAATCTACCTTGGTCTCATCATCCAGAATCAACCCAGCCAGCTTGTGCGCCAAGTCAATTTCCAGACCTTCAAACTCCCCGGTCTCTGGATTCAGCAGCCCAAAGCCCGGCACGTCTGACTTGACGCCCACCTTCAGAACTCCCGCGTCCTTGATAGCCTGAATAGCCGGGTCAACACTGCCCTCGCCCGTGCCATCCGCGACCTCCGTGTCTCCGCTTGTGTTGTCGGCTGCCTTACCGCAACCCGTCAGCGCGAACACACTGACGACCAGCACCAGCGCCAGCCCTAACATCAAATACTTTTTCATAACCCTTTCCTTTCTCTCAGAGGTATCCCTACCTCTTAATCCCTTTTCAAACGACCGGAGTGAGTACGTCCATACCAGACTTGTCCTACCCCTTTCATCCGGCGCCTCTAACGCAAAATCTTGCTTAAGAACAGCTTCGTGCGCTCGTGTTGTGCATCCTCAAAGAAATGCTGCGGTGTGCCATCTTCTAAGATACGTCCCTCGTCAATGAACACCACGCGGTCAGCCGCTTCGCGGGCAAAGCCCATTTCGTGCGTCACCACGACCATCGTAATGCCTTCTTCGGCCAGACCAACGATAACGTCCAGGACCTCCTGAATCATTTCAGGGTCAAGCGCCGAAGTCGGCTCATCAAATAGCAAAATCTTCGGATGCATATTCAGGGCACGGGCAATGGCGACGCGCTGTTGCTGTCCACCGGACAACTGTGCCGGGTATTCACCGGCCTTTTCCCGCAGACCCACCCGCGTCAAAAATGCCATGCCGGAATCTTCGGCTTCTTCCTTGCTGACCCCTTGCACCACAATGGGGGCAAGCGTCAGGTTCTCCAGTACCGTCTTGTGCGGGTACAGATTGAACTGCTGAAAGACCATGGCGACCGATTGGCGCACCTGAGCAATGGGCGCCTTATGCGCCGTCAGCTCCGCGCCGTCAATGACGACACGCCCACTGGTCGGTTTTTCTAACATATTCATGCAACGAATCATGGTAGATTTGCCGCTGCCCGAAGGTCCGATAATTACCAACTTCTGACCGGTTGGAACGGTCAGGTCGATATCTTTCAGTACATGGTTCGAACCGAAGGACTTGTTGACTTTGATAAGCTCAATCAAGGTCTGGCCCCTTTCGCTGTGAAACTGTATTGTAGCGGTTTAGGCGCCAATACGCAAAGTCCCCACCGTTCACCGGGATTTGCTGCTGCACAAGAACTAGAGGATTTTCTGGCGCTATCCGACCGATAATGAGGTCAGCGAAGTCAACGCCGGGCCATTTAGGGCGCGATTTGCAAGGTCCAGTCAACGGTGGTCGAATAGGGAGTGTTCGCCAAAACATGCGCTGTCTCAACATCCAACAGCAAGCCGCGCTCCGCCGCCCAAGACACCGTGGCATTCTGGCCTCGTTGCCCCTCAAATATCAACTGCGCCGTCCCCGGTATCAGCGGTCTGTCCACCTCGTTTGCGTCCACAAACACCAGTGAACCGGGTAAAGATTTCCCACTGCTTGTTTTCAGAGTTTCGGTAACCTTGGCGTACAGATCCCAGTGATTGCCAACTCGACGCGTATCCTCCACCTCAATGCGCCAGTCATCGTCAGCGCGCAGAATTCGTTCAATATTAGAGGTAATGTCACCGGTCACAAAATCAAGGCGCGTCGGCACATAACTAAAACTCACGACGCCGTCGTCCTTCTTAATCGTACGTCGTCCCATATAAAAGGCTTTTGTTGTACTGCCCTGCAACAAATAGGTCACTTCCTTGCCAATGTCTAAGGCCGTGCCGCCAACTGCCAGATTGAACTCTCCCCCCGAACCCGCCGAAACCTTGCCCAGTGAGGTCAGCGAGCCGGGCAGCGGCCAGCCCAGAGCCGCGCGCGCGCCATACAGCGCTTGCACGCTATCGCCGGACGCGTCAGCCGCGCCGGTCAGGTTGTTCAAACCTTCGTACACATCGTCCAATGTCAGTCCCGGCGCCGCCATAATCAGCAGGCGTGCCTTGCCAATGTCAAAATTTGCCGCCGAAAAAGCGTGCGATTGAAAGTCATTCGCACCGAGACCCGGCGCCGATGCGGAGGACTGCGTAGCCGTTCCCATCGCACCGGAAAACGAAAAAGCGCTGAGATCTTCTTTTTGCCACAGATATTCAGGAGCAGAACGGGCGATGCTTCCTGTTCCTCTCCAGACGTTTATCACGCCCACGGTTCCTGAAATCGTAAACGTAGAACTATTAGCACGGAACAGCTCACTGCTCGGCATATTGCACTGCAGCACTACCAGACGAGGATTGTTAAAGGACACCGTGGCTCCGCTGTTAGGGCGCATGATATAGCCATCATCGGCATACCCGTCACGTGTGATGATACAGGTAGCGCCCGCGTTCACCCTAAAAGAATTCGTCACACGCAGCAGGGGTCCCAGCTCACTCGTTGGGCTGGTTTGACGAAACTCAAAATACGCCCCGGTGTCAATCAGCACGTCTTTGATATACTGAAGGTAGTAAAACGTCAACGGCCCTTGCCCCGTGTATACAAAGCGTGCACCAGCGCCAACACTGAACTCATTCGCTGTCCCGGCATAATATATGAGCCCGCTACTGGTATGGGAGTTTTTAATGGTCACGTCGGCGTTCGGCGCTATGCGTAACCGAGTAAGCGCGTCAGTAGAATGCATCCAAAATACGAAGTCGCGGTCCGTGCCGCCCCCGATGAAATTAATGTCAACCTTGCCGCGAAATTCCACCGCGCCAGCCTGCGCCAGCTCCTCCGCTTCCTCACCACCGCTGTTCGTGCGGCATATCAGATTGCTGTCCTGCAGTTCCACCACGAACCTATAGACATCCGCCAACATCGGACCGCTGTAGTCAGCATTCACCAGGCGCAGCCGCCAAGTTTCGGCTGTTGACGGGGTACCTATGTTATATACAAAACCATCGTGGTCGCGCCCATACAGCACAATATCGCGGAATTCCAGCGTAAAAGCCCCCGAGCCACTGTTGGCAATATAACCGGTGCCATCACCCTGTTCCAAGGTATACCGCGTATTCGTCTGTTCCGGACCGTGACCCACAATCGTCATCGAACTGCGCCCGGAAATTGACTGGTTTGTATCAAAAGAGATGTTGTTGAGCAAATAAATCTTGGTGACACCCGTGTTGGTGAGCGATGACGTAAACTCATCTCTTGTCGAGGCAGTCACCGCGCCGGCCTCCCCCGGCACAGAGGGTCCCACCGCAAAGGCGAAGTGAGCGCGTCCACCCAGAACAGCCCCTGCCAAGACACAGGCAATGCTTACCAGCAACAAGTAACGGGAGGAAAATTTCAAACGCAAACTATTCAAGTCAGTTATTCCGCGTCCTCTTCGGTGACGATTTCTGGTGTGGACCCCCCGGTCAAGCCGGGAGCAGGCTCAATACTCACTTCATTCTCTTTATCTTCTTTGCGGCGACGCTTCCACAGAATGATGATGAGCGCCAGAATAATCAAGGCCATGGCCGCGATGATTATTACCCACAGCCAGGGGAATTGTGACGGCTCGGCATCGACTGCCTGGTCATTCAATTCCTGGGCCTGGGCATAGCTGACCGACCAGGGCAAATCAAAACTAACGTCGTCCGTATCACCCTCGGTGTCACGCATAGTGACGCGACTAATATAGTCGCCCGGGTCGATAGCGCCGTCCCAAAATAAGACATAGGGCATAGACGAGTTCGGCGCCATGTTGACATTGTCGTTATCTAATTCACGGATAATGTTGGCCATGTCGCCTTTGCGATAGACCTCAATGTGCAGTTCCCATTCCTTTGCGATGGCCGGCGCCGTGTTGCGGATGTCATGAATGACCGAGGTGTAGCCGCCGGTCAGCGTGGGATACGCCTTATCGCCTTCGATAGCGGGCAGGACGGGGGCGTCGGTTTCAGACAACAGAGCGCCCAAGGCGTACGAATAGCGATTACTGATGACGACGGCGTCATCGCTTTCAGCGTTTGCCTTTTTGTGTTGGTCAATGTCCATGACGTGAATGCCACCGAGAATCACGCCGTCGAATTCTTCCGGCGGCATGGTGACTTCGGTGACGACAACTTTGCTGGCGTTTGGCTGCAGCGTAAAGTCGGGCTCAATGACGCGGGCCAGCTGATTAAAGGGGTGCGCCAGTGAGGGGTCAATGATGTCCGGTTTTGTATATTCGATAACGCCGTTGCCATTAGTGGAGGCTGCAATCGCGCTGACGCGAATGCGTTTCGGCTGACTGTCGTTGTTCGTAACACGCACACGCAACGTTTCGCTCTGCCCTGGTTTTAGACGTACGTCAAAGTAGCTGACAGAGCTGTCGCGCTGGCTGTCCGGCAATAGTGCCTGAACGGAGAACTTTACGTTGGGGGCAGCGTGGGCAGCGCCCGGCAGCACAGCGAAGAAAATTGCAATGCTGGCAACGCTGATACCGATAGAGATAATGGAGAGTGAGAGTGGGATGGACAGCAGAGCTGTCCTCCGGATGGTCAGAAATACGCGTTTCATGGGCTTTAATCCCTTCC
>JAIRWZ010000025.1 GCA_031268615.1 Actinomycetes bacterium
TCAGTTATCTCATTTGCTCAAAGTATGTATGTGCGCACTTGCCTTGTGCCTTTCTCTCTACCTGCCTACTTCTCTCTACGCTACAAGTGCTTCAGAGATAGCAGTACAAGGAACAGTAGAGGCAGGTATAGAGAAAACAAGTGAAGACGTAAAGACACCAAAGACCCCCAAACCTCCAAAGACCAGAAGCACTGACTTAAAGCCTAAGACCGGAGAGACAAGCACTACTCTCGTTATCTCGGCTACAGCCCTAGGAGTCAGTATCTGCACACTTCTCATTGTTGCCGCCAAAGGCAGAAAAGAAGAAGAGGCACAGCAAGTTTCTCCTATCCGATAAAACGTTGCCCTACAAAATGTAGGGTAAGTTGGCTTGCCAACTTACCGCCACCTGGCAACCGAAACCCCTTGCCAACAGGCGGCACGTTGAACAAGTCAACGTGCCCTACAATATATATGGAATCCTTTACCAACTGGTGGCACCTCGATAAAACGGAAACCCCTGCTGATTGTTTTCGCGGACATGGCCTATACTATAATACAGACTGAAAACGACCGACCCGAAGGAAGGAATGCCATGTCTGATACCTCCGCGCCTGAAACACTGCAACGCACGCCACTTTATGACGAACACCTGGCCCTGGGTGGCCGCATGGTACCTTTCGCCGGATTTGAAATGCCGGTTCAGTATGCTGGCATTCTGGAAGAACACCATGCTACCCGCGCCTCGGCTGGCATTTTCGACATTAGTCACATGGCTGAATTCCGCGTGAGCGGGCCGGACGCAAAGGCCTTTCTTCAGGCCAGCCTCTCCAATGACCTTGATAAAATCGACGATATCGGTGCGGCACAGTATACGCTGCTGTTGGACGATGAGGGACATATCATTGACGACCTGATTGTCTACAATACCGGTAACGAATACTTCATCATCGCCAATGCCTCAAATCGCCACCATGATTTCAATTGGCTAAGTGAGCGCGTCCATACTCCGAAGGTCTTCGACGTCTCCCTTGTAGACGAATCTGACCGGACGGCTTTGATAGCCCTGCAAGGACCGAAGTCGATTGCCATTTTGCGTGAGCTGGCAGGGGAGGGCTGGGAAGTTCCTGCTCGTTTCCACATTGCCGAGGCAGTGCTGAACGAGAGCATTCCCGTACTGGTTGCCCGGACGGGATATACCGGTGAAGATGGCGTTGAGCTGGTTGTTCGTAACGAAGACGCACCGGCCTTATGGCGTATGCTCCTGTCGTTTCCCGAAGTAAGCCCGGTAGGTCTAGGTGCGCGGGATACCTTACGACTTGAAATGGGATACCACCTCTACGGCAACGACATGAATCGCACGCGCGGCCCTATCGAAGCAGGTCTGGGCTGGGTCTGTCCGAAGGGAAAGACCGGCTATTGCGGGTGCGAGAACGTAGCGAAGGCGCGTAGCGAAGGCGTGGGCGAAAAGCTGGCGCACCTTACGGTGACCGGCGGTGTGCCCCGCGAGGGATACCCCGTGTTGAACGAGGAAGGAGAGCGCATTGGAGTCATTGCGTCTGGCTCTCATTCCCCAACGCTTTGTACGGGCATTGCGACTGCGTATATCCCGGCGTCGTACGTGGTGGCGGGCACAAAGTTACAGGTCCAAATCCGCAAGCGTCTGGGTCAGGCCACGGTGGTTAAACCTCCTTTCCTGCAACGCGCGGAGGGATAGCGCGATTGAGAGCGGGGCGGTGTTCTCTCGCCCTACTTGCTTGTAGTAATTCTGCTACCATATGACTTGAAGTTACCGTTACTGTGAGAAAGGGCTGACATGGCTTACCCGAATGACCGCAAGTATACCCCCGAACACGAGTGGATACTCGTCGAAGGCGACGAAGCAAGCGTTGGCATTACGGAATACGCACAGGAACAGCTGGGTGCAGTGGTCTACGTTGACCTGCCAGAAGCTGGAGACACCTTTGACGTTGGCGATACCTTTGGCGAGGTTGAATCAGTTAAATCAGTGTCTGAACTGTATATGCCGGTCGCCGGAGAGGTGCAGAGCGTCAATACCCATCTGTCCGCGGCTCCTGATATCATCAACGACGACCCCTACGAAGATGGTTGGTTGATACGTATCAGCATGAGCGACCTTTCCGAGCTGGACAGTCTGTTGGATGCTGCTGCTTACGAAGCTTCCCTTTCTTAGCGAAGCGAGCGTCTGACATGGACTATACAGCAATAAGTCCCGCTGAACGCGCGGCGATGCTTGCGCGTGTTGGCCTGGACAGGGTGGATGATTTGTTTGTCGATGTTCCCCCCGAAGCACTTCTCGCAGAACCGCTACCCATAGAGGGGAACTGGAGTGAAATTGACCTAAGTGCTGCGATGGACGCACTCGCACAACAAAACACCAGCGCACGCGACTATGTTTGTTTTGCCGGAGGCGGAATTTACGACCACTATCGACCGGCTTTTATCGATCACGTCCTGCGCCGGTCAGAGTTTTTCACGGCGTATACGCCCTACCAGCCCGAAGTCAGTCAGGGCACGCTGCAAGCGATTTGGGAATATCAGACGGGTATCAGCGAACTGACCGGGCTGCCGGTGGCCAACGCCAGCATGTACGATGGGGCGACGGCGCTGGTCGAAGCCGCGTTCATGGCTTTGCGTGTGCGCAGACGTCGAAGACGCGTGCTGGCGAGCGCGACCTTGGGAGAGGAAAAGCTGGCAACGCTGCGGACCTACGGCGCCGCGGGACAGATGGAGCTGGAAATCATAGCCGCTGACCGACATCTGACCGACGCTGACGCGCTGGTAGACGCGCTGGCGGCCACAGAGGGCGGTGAAAGTGACATCGCCGCCGTATTGCTGCCGTATCCCAATTATTGCGGCATTATCGAAGACGTCAAACCTCTGATTGACGCCGCTCATGCAGTCGGGGCTTTGGCAGTGCTGGACACGACCCCCATCCTGCTGGGCTTGTTGAAGCGTCCCGGCAATCTGGGCGCTGACGTGGCGGTTGGCGAAGGCCAGCCTCTGGGCAACGCCATGAGCTTCGGGGGGCCGGGCCTGGGCTACTTTGCCTGTAGCGAACAGTGTCTGCGTCAAATGCCCGGTCGTCTGGTTGGGCGCACCGTTGACGTTGACGGTCAGGTCGGCTATGTCCTGACGCTGGCGACCCGCGAACAGCATATCCGTCGGGAAAAGGCGACCAGCAACATTTGCAGCAACCATGCCTTGAACGCGCTGACGGCGGGCCTGTATTTGGCAGGGGTCGGTACGGAGGGCCTGCGCGGTATCGCTGCCGACTGTTGCGCAAAGGCACGCTACCTGCGAGACGGCCTGTTGGCGACTGACCTGTTCACGGAATATCCCGGTTTGGAACAGCTGCCGTTTGGCTATGAATTCGCGTTGAAATATGCGGGTCCTGCAACCGTGGGCCAGCTGCGGGCGCGGTTGTTTGACCAGGGCTGGCTGGCGGGCATTGAACTGCCGGACGATGTGGATGGCGCGGGTCTCTTGTTGGCCGTAACGGAGCGCCGCACAGTGGCCGAAATCGACGACTTCATTTCGGCGGTCGTCGCGCAAAGCGAGGTGATAAGCCATGTCTGAGCCGGTTATTTACGACTTGTCCGCGCCGGGGAAAGGCGTCGTTACCCCCCCTGCGTCCCCGCTGCCGCCGCTGGATGTCCAGGCCGCTTTTGGTTCCTACGCAGAGACAGATGAGCGAGCGCGTCCACACCTGCCGCAGGTCAGCGAAGTTGAAATTATGCGTCACTATACACATCTTTCCGCGATGAACTTTGGCGTTGATTCCGGCGCGTATCCGCTAGGTTCTTGCACCATGAAATACAATCCTCGCATTAACGAAGACGCCTGTCGTCTGCCCGGTTTTGCCGAGCTGCACCCGGCGCAGCCACCGACCTCCGCACAAGGGGCCTTGCGCCTGATGTATGAATTGCAGACAGACTTGGCGACGGCTTCAGGTTTTGCGGCGACGTCACTGCAACCGGCTGCTGGCGCGCACGGTGAGTATACGGCGCTCATGGTCTTTCGCGCGGCGCTGGCCGCGCGCGGTGAGGCGAAGACACGAACTGTCGTCTTGATACCCGACACGGCGCATGGTACCAACCCGGCCAGCGTGACGATGGCGGGGTTCACGAGCAAAACAATACCTTCCACGGAGGAAGGCTTAGTTGACGTGCAGGCGCTCAAGGCTGCTTTGGGTCCGGACGTTGCGGCCTTTATGCTGACTAATCCCAATACCGTGGGTATCTTTGACCCACAGATACTGGAAATGACCGCTGCCGTACACGAAGCCGGAGCCTACGCCTATTGTGACGGGGCCAACTTTAACGCGATTCTGGGGGTGGTCCGGCCGGGAGATTTGGGCTTTGACGCGCTGCACATTAACCTACACAAAACTTTTTCCACACCGCATGGTGGGGGAGGGCCGGGGGCTGGTCCCATTTGCGTCACCGAAGAGCTGGCTGACTTTTTACCCGGACCGGTAGTGGAACGCGTACTGGCCGAAGGTAACACTGCCGCTGCTGGATATCGCTTTGTCAATCCGCCCCGGTCAATTGGTCGGGTGCGGTCCTGGTACGGTAACTTTGGCGTCATGGTGCGTGCCTGGGTCTATATTCGCGCTTTGGGCGCTGCCGGCCTGCGCAAGGTTGGACAGCAGGCGGTTCTGTCAGCCAACTACCTGCGGGTACTGTTGGAAGGGGTCTTTGAAGTCGCCTACAATCGTATCTGCATGCACGAATTCGTCCTGTCGGGCGCGCCCTTTGCAAAGGCTTACGGTGTGCATACGCTCGACATTGCCAAACGATTGCTGGACTTTGGCTTTCATCCGCCGACCATCTATTTCCCCCTCATTGTAGAGGAAGCCATGATGTTCGAGCCAACAGAAACCGAACCACTGGCATCTTTGGACGCACTCGCTTCGGCGCTTCTGTCCATTGCGCAGGAAGCCGAAACTAATCCGGAATTGCTGCATTCGGCTCCGCACAGCACGCCGGTGCGCAGGTTGGATGAGGCGGGGGCGGCCCGTGACCCTCAACTCCGCTGGACAAATACAACCGAGGTGGCGTGAGTGACGGCAAAGAAGCGTTCATTTTTCCTAAGCGTGACAGAGCGGCGGACGATTGACTACATCGTGCGCGAGCTGGCGTTAGGGCGCGAGTTATTTGACATTTTAGACGACCCCTATGTGCGCAACCGTATTCCGGAAAAGCGCATGTATGCCCTGCACGAGGATGCGGAATTGCTGGAGGCGTTCATGGCCGAGATTGAGGCGGTGCGGGCTACAATGGTTGCCGCGGAAACTGCCGCAATCGTGGCCGCAGAAGAAGAAAAAATGAGGTCGGAGGGGGTGTCTGACCATGGCGCTTTGTGAGAACTGCGGAAAATCTTTCCCGACAGAAGACGGCGCCGCGACGCGCCTGTGCCCCGACTGTCTGGAAGCGACCGCGCTGCCGACGACCTCTTTTGCGCCGGTGGGAGGACCTGCCGTTGAGGTAAAGCGAGGCGTTGTTGACGCGGCTCATGCCCTGTGTCTGTGCGTGGTAAAAGGTCCCCAGATTGGCGAGTGCTTTTATTTAGAAGGAGCGAGCGCGTCCATTGGCCGCGACCCAAAGGCCCAGCTATTCTTAAATGACCGGACGGTGTCCCGGGAACATGCCGTCATCGAGCGGCGTGATGGCGAGGTTTGGTTGCGGGACGCCGGGTCGCTGAACGGAACCTATGTGAACGGCGTTATTGAGGATGAAGCGCAACTCTTTGATGGTGATATGCTGCAAATCGGAACATTTCAGATGGTGTTTCATTTGGGTGAGAAGTGCGAACCGGTCACTGCAGCGACTGACAAAGCGGTCGGCAAGCCGGGTGAAGGCGGGCAGGGGTGAGCTTTCGCGACTATCTGACCATTGGTGAGGTTGTCCAGAAACTGAACGCTGGCAGAGGCGATTTGTCCGTCTCGAAGCTGCGGTATCTGGAGGACGAAGGTCTGATAACACCGGAGCGTACCGAGGGTGGGTACCGCAAGTTTTCGCGAGCTGATGTTGAGCGCGTTGAACTCATTTTGCGTCTGCAACGTGAAAGGTTTCTGCCTCTGGCAGTGATAAAGACTAAGTTAGATGCCTTTGATCGGGGTTTGCCCGTGCCTGAAATTGAAGAGATTGAGACAGGCGACGTATCGGCTGGACAGGACAAAGCGGTAGATGCGGAGGCCTCCGGGTTGCTGGCGACAAGCGACCTGACCCGTGAGTATAAGATTCCCGAAAGTTTCATGGCCGAATTGAAACGCTACG
>JAIRWZ010000112.1 GCA_031268615.1 Actinomycetes bacterium
TTCATATATTTTTTTGACGCGCACGGTTTTTGACGACTTTAGCTGTATAGTCTTTTTGTACTTTCCGTCGAGGTAGACTTTTGCCCGTCCGCCGCCCGCAGAGGTCTGTCCGTACCAGATGACGCCTGTTCCTTTGAATCGTAGGGTAATCTTTCCCTTATAGCTGGAACTGCGATAGGCCTTCTTGCCGCTGAATTTTGCGTGGCTAACACGCTTCCATTTCCCTTTGGTTCGTTTGATTAACTTATTGTTTTCTTGGTAGGTTGTGAGGGTGTCGGCGGCAGGTTTTGTTGCTTTCCCGCTGCTCGTACTGGTTTTCAACGAATTGCTGATGGTGAAATTTGCGCTACGCAGTCCAAATTTTATCCGTACATTATCTGCCAGCGCAATTTGCGAGCTGGCGCCGTTCGACCAGGTAATCACCGCCGACTTCACCCAGCCTCCGTCTCCGCGCAGCGTCGTGACGTCAGTGACGAACACGCTACTGCCTGCTCCGGATGGCGCTCCGGTAACTCCTTTTGTCTTCAGTGTCTTTGCCAGCGCCAGACCACTGACCTTGACGGTCCAGGCGTGGTCTTTGTGCGACTTTGCGCACCAGGGGTCAACGCGGCTGCGCAAATATCCCAGCTTGCTGCCCCAGACATCCTCGCTATTTGCTGAAGCATTGCCGTTACAGGCGGCAAAATAGGCCGCGACCACCTTATCTTTATACGCCACGTAGCAGTTGTTGGTCGCGTCAATGGCCGCGTTGGATTTTGCGCTTTCAAACGCTGTCGCCTTGTTGTTCTTGCGATTTGCCTCACTCGTAAAACGCGAATGTCCTCCATACACTTGATCCGAGGTCGAACACGCCAGCTCTTTGCCGGCACTAGCCTTCGGGTAGGCGTAGCTGCGCGCACACAAGGCCTGCGCTTCAGCTGCCGCCATGGTCGCGTCACTGGCGTTACCGATTTCACGCGGAACTACTCCATACAAATAGTGCTGCATGGACACGCTGTTGACCAGCTTCAGTTTGGTGCCTGACACCGTTAGCTTCAGGTAGCCACGATAGCGGATATTCGCATGGCCAAAGGGACCGCTTCCATCCACGACCGTCAGCAAATCAGCGCCGGGGTCAATGACCGCAGGTTTGACCTGCACACTGGTTCCAAAGGTCGCCAACTTCTTACTCGTCTTGACCGAATACATGGCAATCACGCCACTTGCCACCTTGAACTGGTACGGCCCTGCAAGGTCCGTATAGCTGCTCGTTGTACTCCCGCTGACTACCTGCAAGGTATCGCCGGCATTGTCAGCGCTGGGCTTGCCACTTGCATATCCAGGCGAGAGCGTCCAGCTGCTGCGGGCTGCCTTGCCGCTGTCCAGGTTGACCAATGCGCGCGGCGAGCTGCCAAGGGTTTTGAGTTTCACATCGGTGAAATACTGTTTGATAATGTCAGTCGAGGTCTTGCCTTCACGCGCCATTTGCAAGGCGCCTTCCTGCGACATCCCCAAGCCATGGCCGTAGCCGACGCCTTGCAGGGTGAAGGTCGGAATAGTAGCCGCGTCCACGGACCTGATGGGCAAGAGCGCCGACAGTAACGCGACGGTCATCAAAACAGCGCACAGCCGGACAACCGAAAATCTGAAGTCGCTTCTGTCAGTCAGTCTTGACATCAACCGGTATCTTTTCCAAGTCCCAGTTCTTTCCCAGGACGACCAGTATTTCTGTGTCGTAGGCATACATGCCGCGCGACTCGACGACTTTTGCGTCGTCGGGCAGATACTTGGCGACCAGTTCGGCTGCCGCCTTGTCCTTTTTGTAAATAATGAAGGTCTGGTCATAGACCGACTGGTTATCGGTGTTTCCGACGTCTCCCACTTTGAAGCCACGGGCTTTTAGCACGCTGGCAGCTTGTTTGGCAATGCCGGCGCGCGTGGTCCCATTGCGCACGGTGACTTCAATCTCGCCGGGTTTGGGGGCGGGTTTCTCGTCTTTCTTTTCCTCTTTGAAGGGCTGTTCGTTAGCGAATTTTTTCAGCACCGCTGCCATCTCTGTTTCGTTGGCAACCACGTAGGGACTGACCCATTTGCTGGGGATGGTTTCGGTGTAGAGGTCGGCCGGTTTGATTCCACGCATTTCGCGCGCTACTGTCAGTAGCTGCAGTGGGGTCAAGTCGGTCTTCACATTGTCGGCTACGGCATCTACCATGCCCGGCATTTGCGTGAGTGACACATTGCCCATTTGCTTGATGACTGCCTGGAAGAATAGCTGCTGTGCGCGCATACGGCCAAAGTCTCCATCAGCATAGGTGTGGCGGCTGCGCACAAAGGTCAGCGCATGCGCTCCGTCCAGAATTTGCTTGCCTTTTGCGATTTTACTGGCAGTTTTGTTCTTCGTATAGTCTGCTTCTGCGTCATTTATTTTCTTAGGTACGTCAATCTCTACTCCACCCATGGCGTCAACGATGTCCTCGAAACCCATAAAATTGATGGCCATATAGTGGTTGATGGTTTGACCCGATACTTCTTCGATAGTCGGGATTGTCAAATCTTCTTTGCCATAAGCATAGGCAGCGTTTAACTTCTGTGTTCCATGTCCCTTAATCTCTACTTTCAAATCACGGGGAAACGAAAGCATCCAGACTTTCTTCGATTTCGGATTAACATGCGCTAAAATCATCACGTCAGTGCGATAGACTGTCTGGCCTTTGCGGGCGTCAAAGCCCAATAAGAGCAAGTTGTAGGGCTCTTGTGGTTTGGGTGGGACATCATTTTTTAACACGGCGGGAAGATTAGAATTAGTCAGACGGCCTTTGATGTTGTTGTAGTAAATCAGCGCTCCGGCGCCGACGCCAACAACCAGGACGACGATGGAAACGGCAAGCGCCAGCAAGCGGCGGCGACGGCGTTGTTTACGGCGGTCACGCTCCGCCATTAACCGTGCGGGCGCTCCCTCAAGGTGGCGATTGGTGGTGAGCGCTGACCCGCGCAAGGTCGCGTTGGCCTGCTCCCGCGCGATACGTGACGACGAGCCGCGGTGCGACGAGGGGTTCAGGCCTCGCGACGAACCCGTTCTGTCCCCGATGGTGTTCTCATACTGTGCGCGGCTGCGTTCGCCACCGCCTTTTCGTGAGTGCTTTCCCATAAGCAAAACCCCCTGGCCGGTACAATTTCAAGCTACCAGTATCGCAGAGATGCGCATAAGAGAGCCGACGAGTGACCATATCGTAATCTGGGCAACAGAAAAATTGCCAAAACCTCACATTTTGTCCACATCCCACAGAGCTTTGTCGGCAACCATTATGCGATGGATGGCTGCCAATTTTTTCTGTGGCGGTGATGGACCCCCGGTCAAGCCGGGGGCAAGCTCACTACTCACTTATATTTGGTCTTGACACGATGGGACGCTCTGCTATAATCATAGAAACCTATAGGAATAGTAGGTGATGTACGAAGCACAAGGAAGGTTACCGCTGACACGAACGAAGAAAGAGAGGGATGGAAATGACTGTCTATGTTGATGTCACCGAACTGATTGGTAACACGCCGCTATTAGAGTTGAGCGGCTATGAGAAAGTGAACGACCTGCACGCAAAAGTGGTGGCGAAGTTGGAATACTTTAACCCGGCCGGCAGTGTGAAGGACCGTATCGCCTGGGCGATGATTGGGGACGCGGAACAGTCCGGCGCCTTGAAGCCTGGCAGCGTCATCATCGAGCCAACCAGCGGAAACACCGGCATTGGCCTGGCTGCGGTGGCAGCTGCGCGAGGCTACAAACTGGTGCTGACCATGCCGGAAACGATGAGCGTCGAGCGTCGTAACCTGTTGCGCGCCTACGGAGCGGAAATCGTGCTGACCGACGGCGCAAAAGGTATGCCGGGCGCCATTGAACGCGCTAATGAGCTGGCTGCGGAAACCCCCAACAGCTTCATTCCGGGGCAGTTCGACAACCCCGCCAATCCGCGCATTCATCATGACACGACCGGCCCGGAAATCTGGGACGCGACCGGCGGCGTCGTGGATTACCTTGTGTCGGGCATTGGCACCGGTGGCACGATTACCGGCGCGGGCGGCTATCTGAAAGAGAAAAACCCGGACGTCAAAATCATTGCTGTCGAGCCAAAAGATTCCCCGGTACTGTCCGAGGGTCGCAAAGGTCCGCATAAGATTCAAGGCATCGGCGCCGGTTTTGTGCCGAAAGTGCTGGACACCGCTATCTACGACGAAATCATTCCCGTCAGCAACGAAGCTGCTTTTGCCACGGGCAAAGAGCTGGGACGCACCGACGGCGTGCTGGTCGGCATTTCGTCGGGAGCCGCGCTGTGGGCGGCCACGCAGATTGCGCAGCGACCCGAAGCCGCGGGCAAAACCATCGTGGTCATCCTGCCCGACACTGGCGAGCGTTACCTGTCGACGGCCTTGTTCGCCGAAGACGCCTAAACACTTACCCCCTTCTTTGGGCGCGCGGCCGCTTGCGGTGCGGTGCGCCCTTCATATGCTGGGAAATGTCCCTCTACGTCGGCGGTAGGGGGACTTTTCCTAGAGTGGATAGTATCACTAACCGGGCGGACACCAATCGGCACAAAACGCCGAAAGCTGTCCCTACACTGCTCGCCTTGTCTGGTGGGCAGTGGTTGCAGGTATGGACGTACTCACTTGCGTTATGATGACACTCATGAAAAAACGGGCGCTCATAGCGATGTCGGGCGGCGTGGACAGCTCGGTGGCCGCCGCGCTGCTGCAACGCGAGGACCTGGATTGCACCGGCGTCATGATGCGGCTGTTCGCTGACGAGACCCTCGGGATAGAGGAGGGAAGTGAGTACGTCCATGAGATGGAAAGCGGTTGCTGCTCGCTGGCCGACGCCGCCTACGCGCGCCAGGTTGCGGGGCAGCTGGACATACCATTTTATGTGTTCGACTTGAGCGAGGATTTCAGGCGTTGCGTCATTGACCGCTTTGTCGCCGCCTACGCGCGGGGAGAGACGCCCAACCCGTGTATCGACTGCAATCGTTACCTGAAGTTTGAGCAATTGATGGCGCGCGCTGCCAGTTTGGATTTCGACGTGATGGCTACCGGCCACTACGCGCGCGTGGAGTGGGATGAGGTGGCGGGACGCTGGCTGCTGCGTGCGGCTCGTGATGAGAGCAAGGACCAGAGCTACGTGCTGTACACCCTGACCCAGGCACAGCTGGCGCGTCTGCGCCTGCCTTTGGGCGACCTGTTGAAATCGGAGGTGCGCGCGTTGGCGGCGCAGTTTGGTTTTCGCAACGCGGACAAGCCGGACAGTCAAAATATCTGCTTTGTGCCCGATGGGGACTATTCGCGCTTTATCGAGACTTGCGTGGGGCACGACTTTGAGCCGGGCGATTTTTTGGACCTTTCGGGGCAGGTCATGGGGCGTCATCAGGGAATCATTCGCTATACGCTGGGGCAGCGCAAAGGTTTAGGCGCCTTTGGGAGGCCGGTGTATGTGTCGGCTATAGATGCGCAGACCAATACGGTAACTTTGGGGGACGAAGACAGCTTGTATGGGCGGGAGTGTATATTGCGCGAACTGAACTGGATTGCGGGTGTGCCTGAGACGGGAATGCAGTCAGTAGAGGTAAAAATCGGCTACCGCTGCGCGCGGCAGCCGGCTCTGGTTGAGCTAACGGATGAGGGGCGTCTGCGCGTATGCTTTGACCAGGCGCAACGTGCGATTACCCCCGGTCAGGCGGCGGTTTTGTATCAGGATGAGTATGTGCTGGGTGGCGGTACGATAGACTGCCAGTAGCGGAGGGGGAGGGGCGAAGAACGACGCTACCGCTTGTGGCTTGGAGGGCTTGTAGGGCTTGTCCTCCTTCTGCTTGGTATACGTTCCTTATGTGGTAGGGGGCTGATATCATGGGAGTCATGGAAATTCAGGACATACGTCGGTATTACCTGATGGGTGTTGTCGGAGTGGGCAAGTCCACCCTGTTGGCGCGTCTGGCAACGCGTGCGGGCATTGAGGTGAGCGCCGAGTGGCTCGACGAGACGCCGGATGACCTGCTGGATACGCCCGACAGCTTGCCCAAGGCGCGCCGGGAAGCCCTGCAAGACTGGATTTTTGTGCAAGTGGCAAAAAAGAATCAACAGCTATGGGATGAGGTGACCCCTACAGTTCAGGTGGTTGACCGCTCCCCTTTGGACACCTTTGCCTTTTACCCACGGGGACAGTGGCCTCATCGCGCCCGACAGTTGCAAGACGCCCTGTCTGTACGGGAACCGCAACGTCCGCTGGCGCCTGGGGTTGTGCTGCTTTTACAGGGAGATGTGGCTGAAATCGCTGCCCGCATGGACCCAGCGCGCGGTTACGGGGAAGCGAAACTGGCCCAGCAACAGGCAGGTTTTGACGAGCTGGCAGCCGCGCTGGAGGCACGCGGCGCTACCGTTACCCGCATTGCCGTGGCCGGCCTGAACCCGTCCGCCGTGGAAAAGGCGGTGGTAGCCGGGATAAATGCAGCGTACCAGCCCGTGGATATGCAGGCCTTTGTGGATGGTTTGCTTGCGGGGATGGACCCCCGGTCAAAGCCGGGGGCAGGATCAGCACTTACTCCTGTGTCCGCGCAGGCGGAATTGTCGCGGCGGCTGGCACGGGTTCCCCGTAGCCCCGGCGTGTATTTGTGGAAGGACGCGGCGGGGCGCGTGCTGTATGTGGGTAAATCCCGCAGTTTGCGCAACCGAATGCGTCAGTATTTGAGCGGGCAGGATGGGCGTGCGCAGATTCCGCTTTTGATGGCGGAAGTGCGGGATTTTGAATATCTGGTGACGGACAGCGAACACGAGGCCTTGGTGTTGGAAATCTCGTTGATTAAGCAGCTGACCCCGCCGTTTAATGTTGACCTGCGCGATGACAAAAGCTATCCCTATCTGGCGTTGACCCTGGATGCTGCCTACCCCGCCATCAAATACACGCGCGAGAAACATCGGCCCGGCACGCGCTATTTTGGGCCGTACACCGACGCCCGTGGCGCGCGCGAGACGGTTGACACGCTGCGCCGCGTCATTCCGGTGTGCCGCGCGACCTGCCCGGAATACAAACGGGTGGCGGCGAAGGGCTTTGCGGCCGAAGCTTCGCTGAAGCGCCCCTGTTTTGACGCGCAGATTGGGCTGGGCACGGGCGTGTGTACCGGACAAATCAGCCGGGAGGACTACGCCGTCTATGTCCGGCGCGCTGCGGAGCTGCTGGAAGGTCGCGTCACGAGTCTGGAAGCCGACCTGCGCGACCAGATGGAAGCCGCCGCGTCTGACCTGAACTACGAACTGGCGGCCCGGCTACGCAACCGTCTGGACGCGCTGGGCAGCATTCGAAAACGTCAGATTTTGGTGTCGGACACGGCGGCGTCTTTCGACGTCGTGGGCTTCGCGCGCGAAGAAAACATCGCGACGGCCTATCTGTTGATTGTGCGCGAGGGCAAGGTGCTGTATGGCAACGAGCTGACCGTGAGCGTTGGGCTGGGGATTGCGCCGGGCGAGCTGGTCGCGCAGTTTCTGGGGCAGTATTACGCCGGAGCGGGTCAGATTCCGCGCGAGATTGTCACCGAGGCCCAACCGGAGGACCGGGAACTGTTGGCAGAGTTTTTGCGCTGTCGGCGCAGTGAGCTAAGTGAGAGCGTCCATCCCAGCGGCAGGGTACATATTACCGTCCCCTTGCGGGGTCTGAAACGTCGGCTGCTGGAAATGGCGGAGCGCAATGCCCGCCATGCCTTGCTGCGCTGGAAAGTGCGCACGCACTATGACGACGAGCGGCTGAACCGCGCGCTGCTGGAGCTGGAAAGCGCGCTGGCCTTAGACGGCCCGCCGCTGCGGATTGAAAGTTACGACATTTCGACCTTGCATGGGACGAATTCCGTAGGCTCGATGGTGGTCTTCGGTAATGGTCTGGCCGACAAAAGCGCGTATCGTCGCTTTAAGATTCGCGGGGAATTTTCTGAAGCCAATGACGTCGCCATGATGCGCGAAGTGCTGGGACGTCGCTTTGCTTTGACCCGGACGACCGATGAGCGCTTTGCGCGCAAGCCCGACTTGTTGCTGATTGACGGCGGCAAGCCGCAGCTGCACGCGACGCTCGACATTCTGGCAGAGCTGGGGGTTAAGGGCGTGGCCGTCGCTGGCCTGGCCAAGCGCGAAGAGGAGCTATGGACTGCGTGGTCGGATGGGCCGGTAGTGCTGGCCGACGGTTCCCCGGCGCTGTATCTGGTGAAGCGAATTCGCGACGAAGCCCATCGTTTCGCCATCGAGTACCATCGCAAGCTGCGCAGTAAGGCCATGACCGCCAGCGTTTTGGATGAGGTGGTAGGTATCGGACCCGTGCGTCGGCGTGCGCTTATCAAGCATTTCGGAGGTATGCGCCGTCTGCGCGAAGCCGACGAGGGGCAGATTGCCGCCGCGCCCGGCATTACGCCGCAAATAGCGGCCGACATCTACGGGATACTGCACCTGCCGTCGTAAGGACGCACTCGCTCATTTCTCTGGTATACTCGAACTATGGATACGCCCGGCACTAATACGACACCCTGCGACACTACGGACACCACGCCCAGCGTCCTCCCGCCCACGCCCGACGACGCCCTCACGCCCACGCCTGACAGCGCTACCGCCTCTGCACTCAGCGACCCTCGCTTGGTGATTGTCACCGGCATGTCGGGGGCGGGGCGGTCCCGCGCGCTGGCGGCGCTGGAGGACTTCGGCTATTTCTGCGTTGACAACCTGCCGCCGCAGATGATTCCCCAGGTCGCAAAGCTGACCGAAATCGACGACCCGCACTTTGCCCGTGTTGCCGTGGCCTGCGACATCCGCGGGGGAGAGCTGTTCGATTCGCTGTTAGATATCTTAAACGACCCTGATCAGGTCGTGCCCTATACCCTGCTCTATCTGGACGCCAACGACGCGGTACTCATCAACCGCTACAAAGAAAACCGTCGTCGCCACCCGCTGGAAGACAATCGCACGATTTTGAAACGCGCCATCGAAATCGAGCGCGGGGTGTTGGAGCCGATTCGCGCGTCCGCTGACCTGGTCATCGACACCTCGCGCCTGCGCGCCTCCGAGCTGCGCGCCCGCATCAAATCCGACTTTATCGGCCAGCGTGACGACGCGCAGTTGACCGTCATTGTGACTTCATTTGGCTTCAAATACGGTATGCAAGCCGACGCCGACATCGTCTTTGACGTGCGGTTTCTGCCGAATCCCTACTGGGACCCGGACCTGCGCCCGCTCTCTGGCCGCGACGCCGCCATCAGCCAGTTCGTGCTGTCGCGTCCCGAAACGCAGTCCTTTCTGGCGCGCTGGACCGACCTGTTGACCGACACGCTGCCGCGCTATCTGGCCGAAGGCAAGCTGTCCATCACCGTGGCCCTGGGTTGCACGGGCGGGCGCCACCGCAGCGTCACGCTGGCCGAAGAAACGGCGCGCCGCCTGAAGTTGGCGGGCTACGCCACCCATGTGGTCCATCGCGATATCGACCGCGACCCCGTAAATGTGTAGGAAGGACGAGAAGGAGTGAGTATTGAGCCTGCTCCCGGCTTTGACCGGGGGTCCATCCCCCCGCGTCCCATTCCGCTCACACCCGGAACTGATACCGGCGACGGACGGCGCCCCTTGCGCCTGGTCGCAGTAGGTGGCGGGACGGGGCTGCCACTGGTGCTGCGTGCTGCGCGGCGTCTGGGCTTGCGTCCCTCTGCGGTCGTTACCATGGCAGACGACGGGGGTAGTTCCGGTCGTCTGCGTCGCGAGCTGGGCATTGTCCCGCCGGGAGACGTGCGTAACTGTCTGGCGGCGCTGGCCGCGCCCGAACAAGAGCTGTGGGCAGAGCTGTTGGGGTATCGCTTCGAGGCTGGCGAAGGAATCACGGGGCATGCGCTGGGCAACCTGATACTGGCGGCTCTGACCGAGGCCAGAGGCAGCTTTCAGCAGGCTGTGGCGCTGTTAACCCGGCAACTGGACTTGCAGGGTGAGGTGCTGCCGTCCACTTATGCGGACGTGACTTTGCGCGGCTTCGACCGCAGCGGGGAAGAAATTTATGGACAGGATTCCCTGCGGCGCAATCCCGTCGCCATTGCCGATGTGAAGTTGACGCCAGAAGACGTCCCCGCCAATCCACGGGCAATCGAGGCCCTGTGCGAAGCGGACATAATCGTCATCGCTCCCGGCTCTCTCTATACCAGTATCATCCCCAACCTGTTGGTTCCCGATATTGCGGCTGCCATTCGCGGCAGTAAGGCGCAGGTCGTCTATTTCTGCAATGTTGCTAACATGCTGGGAGAAACGGCCGGCTTTATGCCGCCGGATTATCTGGATGCCTTAGATAACCACGGTCTGTCCGGACGCGTTGATTTGGCGGTGTTGTCTGCGTCCGCGCCTACCGGCGCAGACGAGCGAGCGGTCTGGGCCACGCCCGAAGCCATGGACGCGCTGCGCGCACGCGGGGTGAATGTAATGACCGGGCAGATGGCCGATACTGCCCATCCCCTGCGCCACAGCGTTGAAGCTCTGACTGACATTCTGGCAGAAATAGTGTCGGGATAATGGCGACTTTTACCGCCGACGTGCGTGATGAACTGTCACGGCTGGAACAGAAACGAGACTGTTGCAACCGGGCTGAACTGGCGGCTCTCATCCGTCTGGAAGGCACGCTGTCACTGGCCTCCGGCAATGCCGCACGCTTAGAAATCGCGACCGAAAACGCGCCACTGGCTCGTCGTATCATTAAACTGGCGCGCAAGGTGACGGGACTGAAAACTGAACTGACGGTGCGCCGCTCCCTTCTGCATAAGACTAACAATTACCTCATCACCATCCCCAACCAACCGCGTCTGGCCGCCGCGCTGGAGGCGCT
>JAIRWZ010000084.1 GCA_031268615.1 Actinomycetes bacterium
ATTACGTGGCAACCTTAATTGTGTACCAATCAAATTTCACCTACACTCAAACCGTAGCTGAAGTGCTGGACGGGCTTTTGCTTGACCAGAGCGTCGTACGACCCTGGCGCGCCTCGGCATTGCCCAATTTATCCTTGTATGACACGGTGGTTGTCGGAGGGTCGATTCGTTATGGACAGATTCAACCTGAACTGCGTGGCTGGCTGGAGGCAACAGCTGACGAGCTGGCGGGCATGCCCCACGCTCTGTTTTTGGCCTGCGGCTTTCCAGAAAACTTTGAGGAATACTTGACGAAAAACATACCGGCAGCCTTTCGGGAATCATCGCTGGTTAACGAATGCGTCGGAGGAATGTTGAACTTTGACAAAATGGGATTTTTGAATCGTAGCGTGGCGCGTATTATGAAACGCACCATTCTGAAGCGGGGTGGTCAGCTGCCAGAACAGCGCCCCGAAGCAATTGAACATCTGGCGGAAGTCCTGAACGCGCGGTTTGAAGAGGCCGCGGGTTCTGCCGCTAGTACAAATCCCACCCCGACAGCAGTAGCTGCAACAGCTTCTGTTGAAATGGCAGCGACCGCTTCCGGAACCTAAGGTTTCCCGTCCCCGTCATTCAGCCGAATCGCCCGATACCTCGGTCAGTGCGAACGGCTTGAAGATTTTTGTCAAATCAGGCGGCACCCGCAGGGTCATCACTGTGCCGTCCTCTTCAAAACGTTCCTCTAAAATGTTGCTGCGTTTATGCGCCAATTCAACCAAATCCCCGCGCGTATAGGGTATCAGTACGCGCATCAGTGATGAGATGCGGGCGACTTGCGCTTCCATGGCAGTAACCAGTTCGCCAAACCCTGTGCCTGTCCCAGCGGAAAGCAGCACACAGCCCGGCCAGGAGCGCCGCAAACTGTCCACTTCGCTGGATTCAGTCAGCAAATCGGTCTTGTTGAAAACCATGAGTGTCGGTTTTTCATGCGCGTGCAGCTCTTGCAATACTTGCCGTACTGCCGCAATTTGCTGCTCGCGCATACCCGCCGCAGCGTCCACCACATGCAGCAGCAAATCTGCCTCTACCACCTCTTCCAGAGTAGATTTGAACGCGGCTACTAAACTATGAGGCAGCTTGTTGATGAAACCCACTGTGTCGGTCAGCGTCAATTCGCGCCCACCGGTCAGTTCATAGCGACGCGTTGTGGAATCCAGCGTGGCGAAAAGTTTGTCGTCAGCCAGAACATTAGTGCCGGTGAGCGCATTGAGCAAAGTAGACTTTCCGGCATTCGTATACCCCACCAAGGAGACGCGAAAAATTCCCGACGCAACGCGGCGTGCCCGCTGGACTTCGCGCTCTTTGCTCACCCGCGCCAAGTCCCGTTTCAGCTCGCTGATACGCCGACGCGCTAATCTGCGGTCGGTTTCCAGCTGCGATTCTCCCATACCGAAACGCGCCCCCAGCCCGCCCCCTAGTTTTTCAGCTTCCAGGTGGCTCCACTTGCCGCGCAGACGAGGCAACTCGTATTCCAGCGTTGCCAATTCAACCTGCAATTTTCCTTCACGTGTCGAAGCATGGGCGGCGAATATATCCAAAATCAGTGCGGTGCGGTCCATAATGCGAACATCATCGCCAAACTCTTCTCCCAAATTGACCTGTTGGCGCGGGGTCAGTTCATCGTCAAAAATCACGACGTCGACTTTCGCGGCTTTTGCGGTCTCTTTAACTTCTTCTACCTTGCCCGAACCGACAAAGGTCCGCACCCGCGGCAGACTCAGTTTCTGCGCAATACGTCCCACCACGTCAACGTCAAGCGTCTGCGCCAGACGCTCCAACTCGTCCAGCGAGTCATCTACCTGCCAGCCCGAGCCTCGACCTCTGTCCAGCCCGACCAAAACAGCTTTCATGTCAGCTCTTTCATCCGATTCAGCGCTTCATCCAGACGCCGGTCATCACAGGCCAAAGACAACCGAAACCAACCCTCCCCATCCGGACCGTAGGCGTTACCGGCGGCCACAATAACGTGGGCTTCCATCAGCAGCTTTTCAGCGTATTCAGCCGAGGTATAGCCTTCGGGCACCTTGACCCATATGAAAATAGTGCCCTTTGGATAGTGATATTCCAACCCCATATCATCCAGCGTCCTCAACACTACATCGCGGCGACGTTGGTACAGTTCGCACATCTGCCGCACTTCATCCTGCGGTCCGGTAAAGGCTTCGATGGCAGCGTCCTGAACAGCAGTAAAAATGCCGCTGTCAATGTTGGACTTTACCGTCGCAAAGGTTGCAATGGCTTCAGCGTTTCCTGCCACAAAAGCACAGCGCCAACCGGTCATGTTGTAGGACTTGGACGTCGAAAACAGCTCCAGACAGACTTCGCGCGCACCGGGCCGCTCCAGAATGCTGCCGGGGCGGTAGCCGTCATAGGCAATGTCGCAATAGGCGTTATCATGAACCAGCAACAAGCCATGCTCGCGCGCAAAGGCAATCGCTTTGTCAAAATACTCCGGCGGCGCCACCGCAGAGGTAGGATTGTTCGGGTAGGAAATAATCATCATCTTCGCCTGTGCCAAAACATCTATGGGCGTACTCTCAAAATCTGCTAAAAAATCATTCTCGGCACGCATTGGCATCCACCAGGATTTCGAATCGTTCAAAATCCCGCCTCCGGAATAGACCGGATACCCCACGCCGGGAATCAAGGTCCAGGCGCCGGGGTCCACAAAAGCCGGAAACAGATTCGCGATACCCTCTTTCGAGCCAATCAACGCCAGAACTTCGCTGTCCGGATTCACGTGAACGCCAAAACGCGTCTGCAGAAACTGCGCACAAGCGGCGCGGTAGGCTGGTGAGCCGGCATACGAGGGGTACTGGTGGTTTTGTGGATCCTGCACCGCTTCACTCATGCGTTTCCCACTGCGCGGGAAGGTCGGTTTGTCCGGGTCGCCAATCCCCAGCGAGATGACGTCGTGACCTTCGGCAACTAACGCCGCCTTTTTGCGGTCGATTTCAGCAAACAGGTACGGCGGCAAGTTCTCCAGGCGTTTTGCGGCATGAGCAGACACAGTTCAACCTTCCTCTCTGACAAGCGGCAGGTTTGCGGACCTGCCGGACGTGACGGACCTACCGGACAGTACAAGGGCGTGCCCAGGCTTACTTACCAGGCGATACCGGGCATGTCGGGCGTGACGGACCTTTACCGGACGGTGCAGGGCGTGCCAAGCCTACCGGTCAATCATACCATCGAATACGCGCTCGGCAGGCCCGGTCATCAGAACGCGAAACTCCGGCGTAATGCTGACGTCCAGGCTCCCCCCCGGCAGCCGCACGCTGACTTCCGGCGCACTGCTCCCGCGCACATACGACGCCACGGCGCCGGCCACCGCGCCTGTCGCGCAAGCCAGGGTCTCGCCCACCCCGCGTTCCCAGACGCGCATTTCAATCTGGCTCATACTAATCGGATGCACAAATTCGACGTTGGTTTTGTTCGGAAAAACTGGGTCAATTTCTACCTGTGGCCCCAAGTCAATGACCGGCGCGGTATTAAATTCCATAGGGAGTGCGTCCATGAATGCCACGGCATGGGGGTTGCCCACCGACACCCGCGCGAAATCGTGTCCCAGCAGATGGACCGGCTCGTCTTCAACCTTGACGATACCCATGTCCACCGTTGCGGCTGCAAAACTGCCATCCGCATGGCTGCGGATACGAATGGTTTTTATTCCTGCCAAGGTTTCAAGCCGCACTTCCTTGCACCCAGATGGGATTAAGCCCTCCTCGACCACATAGCGGGCAAAGCAGCGGGAACCATTGCCGCACATCTCCGGAAAAGAGCCGTCGGCATTGGCAAACCACCAGGAAAAATCCGCCTGCTGCGGGTCGGCTGGCGTACGAATCAGCATCAGCCCATCTGCACCAATGCCGAAACGACGGTCGCACAGCCGCTCGACTTGCGCCGTAGTCAGCTTCAGTTTGCCGGACAGGTCGCTGGCGACGATGAAATCATTGCCCAGCCCCTGCATTTTTGTAAACTTCATGGTCATCCTCTAACCTCCGCATCCATGATACGCGATGCTGTCTCTGCCAGGTCATCTGTTGACCGACCGTCAGCATCCAGCCATATGACCCGCTCATCTGCGCGAAACCAGGTCAGTTGTCGTTTTGCCAGCCGACGTGTCGCCTGTTTTATGTCCGCAATAGCTCCGGCCAGTGGCGCGCCGTCTTCGATGACCGGTAGCAGCTCCTTATAGCCAATTGCAGCCTTGGCCGTTAGTGCCTCACGAAAGCCCCCGGCCAGCAATGCTTCAACTTCGCCAAGCAACCCTTCCTGTATCATCTGATCCACTCGGACGTCAATGCGCGCGTACAGCTCTTCTCGTTGCAGGCGTAGCGCCACATACACGACCGGGTAGTATGCCCGGCGTTGGCTAAACTTTTCAGCCTGCCGCGCATAGCTCAGCCCTTCGTCTAACATCTCCAGCGCGCGCGCAACGCGCCGACTGTTATGGGGGTGCAACAGCTTGGCGCTGTCCGGGTCACGTTCAGCCAAGAGCCGGTGCAACGCCCCATCGCCATACTGCTTACGGTAGGCCTCATAGCCCGCACGCACGGGGTTATCCTGTTGTTCGCCAGGTGGGAATTCCATCACGTCCAAAGCGGCGCGCACATACAGACCGCTGCCACCACAGACCACCGGCGTCTGACCTGCCGCCAGCGCCGCATCCAACACACCGCGCGCATAGGCTTGGTAGCGCGCGACAGAGAAAGTGTCAGCGGGAGACACCAGGTCGATACCAAAATGCTGCACCCGTCGCCGCGCAACGGGCATCTTTGCCGTGCCAATGTCCATGCCGGTATACACCTGCATACTGTCGGCTTCCAACACGATACTACGCCGACGCACGGCCAATTCCTCGGACAGAGCTGATTTGCCCGACGCCGTCGGACCCACCACCGCGATTATCTTTCTCAGGTCCATTCCCCCACCAGATACCAGGTATGCGCCGCTGAAATTCTGGTCTGGACGCACTCACCTCCAAAATCATCCGCTTCCCGACCTGACGGTACGGGCAGGTGGCAGACTTTCGCGCCGCGGGTTCGCCCGACCAGCACCTGCGCGTCGCGTTTTGACGGGCCTTCCAGCAGGACTTCCTGCGTGGTGCCCACCAGTCGCAGGTTATTTTCCAGCGCATGGCGCTGCACGTGTTCGACCAGTCGTTCGAATCGCTCCTGTGCTACCTCGCGCGGTACCGGGTCGGGCATGATCGCCGCCCGCGTCCCTGCCCGCGGCGAATACAAAAAAGTAAACACCTGGTCAAAGCGACAGCGCTGAATCAGGTCCAGCGTGTCGGCAAAATCGGCTTCGGTCTCGCCCGGAAAGCCCACGATGATGTCGGAAGACAGCGCCAAATCCGGCATCGCGGCGCGCAGTTTGCCAACCAGGGCCAGGTAATGGTCGCGTGTGTAGCGACGGTTCATCGCGGCCAGAACGCGGTCGCTGCCGGACTGTACGGGCAGGTGCAACGAGCGCAGAACAGCCGGGGTCGCAGCCATGGCAGCGATGGTCTCGTCGCTCAAATCTTTGGGATGGCTGGTCGCAAAACCCAGACGGCTGACGCCCGTGGCGGCCACGCGACGTAGGACTTCGGCGAAGCGAGGGCGTCCATACCGGTCACGTCCATATGAGTTGACATTTTGACCCAGCAGCGTGATTTCGGCTACACCGTCGGCGACCAACGCGGTCGCCGCGGCAAGCACCTCGTCCAACCCGCGGCTCTTTTCGCGGCCACGCACCGACGGCACAATGCAGTAGCTGCAAAAGTTGTTGCAACCCTCGGTGATGGGCAACCAGGCATGCCAAGGGTGCCGGCGTTTGGTCGGCAGGTCGGCGGAAAAGGTTGCCGAGCTGTCCAGCACTTCAACGCAGGCCTGCGACGCGGACCTGCTTTCCCCGTGGGCGTGATGCTGGTCATGGTTCTGACCGTGGTTGCGGCTACGATTGTGGCCATGGTTGCGGTCATGGTCATGGTCACGACGCGCCATCAGAGCTTCGTCAATCAGGCGGGGCAGATGGTCAATGTTGTGAGTGCCAAAGACAATGTCAACGTGGGGCAGCTGTTTGACCAGGGCCGCACCGTCACGCTGGCCGATACAGCCACCGACGGCAATAAGGGGCGACCGTAGCTCGGTCTCAATGCCGTGTTCGGTTTCGGTTACGGCGGACCTGCTGCTTTTGCCGGTTTTCAGGCGTTTGAGGGACGCGACTTGACCATACAAGCGCTCATCGGCATTTTCGCGCACACAGCAAGTCAAAAAAACAATCAGCTCCGCTTCGTCGGGCGTCGCAACCTCATCCATACCGCGCGCTTCCAGCAAAGCCGCCACCGCTTCGGCGTCGTGCTTGTTCATCTGGCAGCCGAAGCACTGGATGAAATAGTGCCGCGGACCCACCTAAGATTCCTTGTCAAAGTCAAAGCGCAGCGTCAGTGTGTTGCGCTTCAAACGCAGCTTTGGCTCATCGTGAACATTCAGATAATACTTCTCTGCCAGACGGTCAAAAGCGCTTTCCACTTCGGCAGAAAACTCCGCCAAATCACGGGCGTCGATTTTCAAACCGCGCCTGTCAGCCTCCAGGTCTACCGCACGGGGACGTTCCTGCGAAACACACCGTGCTTCCATGGCAGCACGCAACGTCGGCGCCACCGTGACCTCTCCACGCAAGATACGATACGCGCTGCGTTCGCTGACATTCAGCCCCAGACTCGCGGCAATTTCTGCCAACTCATCAGCATCTACCGCTGTCGCAGGCAACAACCACAGAGGAGTTTCGCCCTGCTCATCCCAGTCCTTTTCAGACTCGCGCAGCTCTAATGCAGACCTCCCCTGCTCATACATCGTGGCAAGAATCTCGTTCGGGCTGCCAAACCAAATCCGCAGCTGCGGCTCCGCACAAGCGAACTCCACGGCATGACGCAGCAGATTGCGCGGCCCGCCTTCAACCACAAAGCTGGCCCCGGTCTGCGGTCCTGTTCCCGTTACAGCCCCAACCTCAGTCTCCCCAGTGTTGCGTCGTATCTTCGGCCAACTGCTCTGGTCAGCTCTCTCTCCCGGCGCGTCACAGTCCAGCTCGACCCGGACCGCCGCTCCCCGTCC
>JAIRWZ010000147.1 GCA_031268615.1 Actinomycetes bacterium
TTGTTACCTGTTTGGCACTTAGCGCCACGCGAAACGCAGGCAGAGGCGGAAACGAAAGCCCAGAGGCGGCCTGACATGCCAGCGCACCCCATCCGTGCGTTTCAAAACCGACGGACACGCCCGCGCGCGGTCATATGGACGGGCGTTATCCTCACCGTGGGATTATTGTGCGTTGCCTTGATGATTGGGACGACGACTTCGTACTGGTTTTGTTCCCAAATTTGCCATTCTGTCCAGGACGATACCATCAGCGCCTATCTGCGGTCGTCACATAGCGAGGTCAGTTGTGTGGCTTGCCACATGCCCGTCGGCGCCAATCCGGTTACTTTTCTCCTGCACAAAGTTCAGGCTTTAGGAGAACTGCCTCCTACCTTATCCGCTACGTTTGAGGTCCCGTTGAACCCGGAAAGCGAATTAGCGCTCAATACCGAAGACTTTCCGTCAGCGGTTTGCCTCCAGTGTCATGCGCTGGAAAATCGCGTGGTGTCGCCAACCCGTGGCATTCGCATTCCCTACCACGGGCACGAAGCAGTTGGCATGAGCTGCACCATGTGCCATAATCGCGCGGCCCACAGCGAACTGGGAGACTGGTTACCAGCTCTTGTTGACCCACAGACCGCTGCGCCGTCACGCAAACACGCGAACTTCATGTCGATGTCAGGTTGCTTTCGCTGCCACGATTTAGCTCCGGCTGCCCTGGCAAAGGGCGACTGTACCCTGTGCCACAGCGATGACTTTGACCTGCGACCGCAGGACCATAAAATCGACAGCTGGATGGATGTTCACGACATTTTGGCACAGCGCGAAGCCGACCGTGTGCTGGCAACGGTGGAACACTATGCCAAAGAGGGAGAAAATGCTGTTGCCTCCTGGCAACGCAAGGTCCGGGATATACAAGACTTGATGAAACTGGCTGATGGCGCTGACAATCGCTACTTGCACACACCGCAAAACCGTCCCTTAGTGCAGCAGGATGGCGTGTGGCGTTGTGGCATGTGCCATCAGCAACAAGATTTCTGCCAACCCTGTCACCTCCAAAATGGCATTTCCCGTCAGCGGGAAACAGCGCGGGAATTGCGATAAGTAGTACCATACAAAGCATGTCACAGCTGCCACAACATACTCCGTCACACCTTGCTCCGAACTATAATCCTCTGCCGGTGACCATCGCAACAGCCGAAGGTTCGTGGGTGACCGACACCAGTGGCCGGCGTTATTTTGACGCCTTAGCTGGTTATTCTGCCCTAAACTTTGGTCATCGCCATCCCGCGCTGATTGAAGCTGCCCGGCGCCAGATGGACAGGGTCACCTTGACCTCACGCGCCTTCAATCAAGAACTGCTGGAGCCCTTTGCCGCCGCTTGTGCGGCGCTGGCTGATATGGACATGATTCTGCCCATGAACACCGGCGCCGAAGCGGTTGAGTCTGCTCTGAAGGCAGCTCGCCGCCATGCCTATACCCTGCGTGGCATTGCGCCTGCCGACGGCGTTATCATCGTCGCCGAGGGCAATTTTCACGGTCGCACAACAACGATTATTTCCTTTTCCTCTGACCCCACTGCCCGCGAAGGTTTCGGTCCTTACACCCCCGGCTTTATCACGGTACCCTATGGAGACATCGACGCGCTGACCGCTGCGGTGCGCGCGGCGGCCGGTAAACTAGTCGCGGTTTTGCTGGAACCCATTCAAGGCGAAGCTGGCGTCATTGTGCCACCCGACGAGTATCTGCCCGGCGCGCGCAGGCTTACGGCTGACGCCCACGCCTTGCTGATACTGGATGAAATTCAGTCCGGATTAGGGCGAGTAGGCTACACCTTTGCCGCACAACGCGTTGGCGTCGTCCCCGACCTGATGACTTTGGGCAAGGCGCTTGGCGGCGGCATTGTACCGGTGTCGGTGGTGGCAGGTCGCGCTGACGTCTTAGGTTTGTTCAGCCCCGGCAGTCACGGTTCAACCTTCGGTGGCAATCCGCTGGCCTGCGCTATTGGTCTGGCTGTTATCGACTTGCTGCGCACCGGTCACTATCAGGCCAGAGCGCGGGAACTGGGACAGCGCGTTCATGCACGCCTGGACACCTTTGTCGCCGAAGGTTTGCTGGTCGGCAAACGCGGCGTAGGACTTTGGGCGGGTCTTGATATAGACCCCCGACGCGGAACGGGCCGTCAGTTCTGCGAATACCTGATGGACTTCGGCGTTTTGGCGAAAGACACGCATGGCTCGACGGTGCGCCTGGCTCCACCGCTGTCCTCCACCGATGACGACATCGAATTTCTCCTTGAACGGCTGGAAGCTGCCCTTCACGGTTTTGTTTGACAAGGGCCCCGCGGCGCGTGTATAGTTCACGTCTATGAAAAACCTCCTCATTGTGGAAAGCCCTGCCAAGGCCTCGACCATCGAGAAATATCTCGGTGGCGATTTTTCCGTGAAATCCAGCGTCGGGCACATTCGGGAACTGCCGCCCGGAGACGACGACGCCATCGACGTCGCGCATGACTTTGCGCCAAAATACGCTATTGTCGCGGGCAAGAAAAAGCTGGTTGGTGAGCTGAAACGCGCGGTCAAAGCAGCCGATGAGGTCTGGCTCGCCACTGACGAAGACCGCGAAGGAGAGGCCATTGCCTGGCATCTGTCCGAGGTGCTGGGCCTGAACCCTGACACGACGAAACGCATTACCTTCCACGAAATCACGAAACCCGCTCTAAGCGACGCGCTGAAACATCCGCGCGTTATCGACATGGATGTGGTGCGCGCGCAGCAGGCCCGCCAGATTTTGGACCGGCTGGTGGGCTACGAGCTGAGTCCGGTGGTCTGGAAAAAGGTGCCCGGCGGCAAAAGCGCCGGTCGCGTCCAGTCCCCAGCGTTGCGTCTGGTGGTGGAACGCGAACGCGAAATCGCGGCGTTTCAACCGGAAAGTTCGTTCAAAGTCAGCGGAACATTTTGCGCCACCGCTCCCAACACCGCCGCCCACACCGCCAACCCCAACGCCGCCGCTTCCCAGGTCCCCGATGACGAGCGCAACCATTTCAAAGCCGACCTGACCCACACAATTGCTGATGAAGCCACCGCTCATGCCCTGCTCGACGTCCTGACTGCGGCCAACTGGCGCGTCGCCGACCTGAAGCAAAGCGACGGGACGCGGCGCCCCCCCGCTCCATTCACGACCTCGACGCTGCAGCAAGAGGCCAACTCGCGCCTGGGCTTTTCGGCGCGCGCCACCATGAGCGCGGCTCAGGCCCTGTACCAGGCCGGCCACATCACCTATATGCGCACCGACTCGACGACGCTCTCGAAGGTAGCTTTAAGCGCCATCGCGTCTTACCTGACGCAACAATTCGGAAGTGAGTACGTCCATACCCGCCAGTTTCAGACAAAGTCCGCCGGCGCTCAGGAGGCTCACGAAGCCATTCGCCCCAGCAATGTGGCGCGCGAAACTGCCGGAAAAAACGATTTCGAACGTCGGCTCTACGGATTGATTCGCGCCCGCACGCTGGCTTCGCAGATGGCGGAAGCCAAAATACGTAAGACCACTGCCGTGATAGAGCCTTCCACCAGTGCGGAGCGCTTCGAAGCCAAGGGCGAGGTTATCGCTTTTGACGGATTTCTGGCTGTATACGGGCGTAGCGGAGAAAAATATCTGCCGGCGCTGACAGTCGGCCAGCCCTTAAGTGCCGGAGACATCGTTGCGCGACAGACCTTCTCAAAGCCGCCCGGTCGCTATACCGAAGGCTCGTTGGTAAAAAAGTTGGAAGAATTAGGAATCGGGCGACCGTCCACCTATGCTACTATTTTAGAAAATCTGAAATCCCGTAGTTATATCAAAATTGGCGAGGGCGAGGGCATTCAACGTCAGGCCATAGAACTGACCCTAGCCCCTGAATCCGGGGTAGTTCGTCAGATACTCACAGAACGTACCGGCAGTGATAAAGGCCGTCTGGTTCCCAACGCCATCGGCGAGGTTCTTAGCGATTTTCTGCTGCAGTATTTCAGTGACATTATGGACTACGGCTTTACCGCTCACACGGAAACCGAATTGGATTGTATCGAAAAGGGCACCTGTAACTCCACTACCATGCTCCATGAGTTCTACGAACCTTTTCACCAAAAGGTTGAGGCGGCCGCCGATATTGACCGCAGAACGGTCGCCAAAGCGCGTCAGATTGGCGCCGACCCAAAGACCGGCAAAATGGTCAGCGCGCGCATTGGTCGCTTTGGACCAATGCTCCAGCTGGGTATGGCTGACGACGAAGAAAAACCACGCTTTGCGAAACTGCCCGAAGGACGCACCATTGACACCGTAACTTTGGAAGAATCGCTGGAAATGTTTCAGCTGCCTCGACTTTTGGGACAGACGCCCGCGGGGGATGACATTAAAGCTAATGTTGGTCGTTTTGGGCCTTACGTGCAGGTAGGCTCGCTGTTTGCCAGCATTCCCAAAGCCAGCGGCTTGGACCCCTTTACGATAAGTCTGGAACAGGGACTGGAGTTATACGAAGAAAAGAAACGCAAGGACGCAGAAAAAAATATCGCGCTCTTTGATTCCGGCATTAAAGTCTTACGCGGGCGCTATGGTCCCTATGTGACGAACGGCAAGAAAAACGTCACCATTGCCAAAGATATCGACCCCACCACTGTCACCGAAGCGCAAGCCGCAGAAATG
>JAIRWZ010000054.1 GCA_031268615.1 Actinomycetes bacterium
TGATTGCCCGCATGGAGCTATATACACCACTGAAATAACCGAAGGCGAACAAAAAGAACCCTCCGACCATATATTGTTTACCGGGGGGTCCAATCTGAACCATCTGGCGGAGGAATAGGGATTCGAACCCTAGGTACGGTTTCAAGCCGCACATACGATTTCCAATCGTACCCCTTCAGCCATCTCGGGCATTCCTCCGCGCCGAGGGACTATCATAGCGTACTGGTCAGCGTTTGACCAATGACAAGGCACCGGCGGGGCAGCTACTCACGCAAACGCCACAACCTATACAGCGCGCGCTTTCCGTAGTGAGTACGTCCAGACCAGCGCCCGTATCCGGCGCACAGAACACCTCAAACTGACAGCGTTGGACGCAGCGCAGGCAGTTCGTACACGCGGCCTCATCATGGGCGACGATATACGCGCCGGTCAGCCAACCGCTGGGGTCGAGGTCAACGTTTCCCGTAGCTCCACAGCGTGCAGAACGCGCTGCGCGCGCCCGGAACAGATAACACCAACGGACGTCGCAGTTACAGTAGCCACCGGGGTTTCGCGTATGAATCAGCCCTGCCCTGTCGGACCTACGCGCAATGGCAGCGCCTTCGTCAGCGCTGATACGACGGGCATACGGATGCTCCGCTTCGGTTTCAGGAGTTATGCGGTACGACAGGCAGACTTCAAGGGGCTTGTGGGTGGGTTTGTAGGGACGGTTTGCCGACTGTTGGTCGGCTTGCCGTCCGTAGCTGCCAATCGGCGCCGTGTCCGAATTGATATCCTTGCAACTATCCCTCCAATTATTCCTGTCATCGTCATCATCGCCATGCAGGACGTGGCAATCACAAGGCAGGACATACAGCGGACGCTCGTCGGACGCAATCTCTGCCAGCATGACGTCCAGCGGGATAGTTTCATCCTCGGTGGGCGGGCTGGACAGGTCGCTTTCCGACGACCGATCCGACCCATCTGACGCCCCGCCCAGTCCCTCAAAATAGCGCGCAAAGCACCAGTCATCCAGGGCGCGACGCTCTGCAGCAGGTACCGTCGCCCACTCATCGGGGTGTTCGACGACAAAGCGGGACAACCAGTCATAAAAGTCAGCAAGGTGCGCCTGCCCCGCTCCCTGCCCCGCCCGCGTGGTTGCTGCGCGATGGACGTACTCACTTCCTCTGTTCATCTGCGCTGCAACTCGCGTAGGCTCACTTGATACTGTTGAAGTAGTCGGCCGCGACTTCCTCATACTCCTGCCCCTCAACGTCAACTTTTGCGTTCAGTTCGGTTACCTTTTCGGTGGTCAGTCCCGCGGCGATACCATTCAGCACTTCGGCAATCTGCGGGTAGGCGTCCAGAGTCGCCTGCCTCACGACCGGCGCGATGTTGTACGGCGGCCAGACCTGTTTGTCGTCGTCCAGCAGGACAAATTCGGGCTGAATCAGCTGCCCTTCGGTGGTATAAGCCGGGGCAGCGTCCGCCTCGTCTTTCGCCAGAATCTCGTATTTCAGCGAGTTATCGTAGACCTTCGACGACTTGAATTTCAGCGGGCCGTAGACCTTTACCAACGCGGGAATGCCGTCTTCGCGTTCATCAAACTCGCCCTGTGAAGCGAAACGAATCTGCGCGGCGTTCTGCTGAAATTCGCTGATGTTGGTAATGCCGTATTTGTCCGATAACGCCTTCGTCACGACCAGACCCTGTCCGTCGTTGGCTGGCGCATAGTCCAGCCAGACGAGGTCAAACTGCTTTTTGTACTCATCTTTAACCGTGTCGTAGACCTTTTGCGGGTCAGTTTCCAGTGGCAATTGCAGCACGGACAGCAGCCCCGTGCCGGTGTATTCCGGATACAAGTCAATGTCGCCGCTTATCAGCGTCTGATGGACGGCAGACGAGGCCAGCCCCAGATTACGCTGCACGGGAATGCCCGCGTTTTCCAACGCCAGCGCATAGACCTCGCCCAAAATGAGGTTTTCGGTGAAATCTTTCGAACCGACCTTCACCGGCTCGCCAGAGGCTTCGGCCGGAGCCGCGTCCTCGGCGCCGGTGCCGTCGCCGGTATCCGGGGTAGCGCCTTTTGAGCAGCCGACAATACCGGCAACCAGCAGCAGCGTACCCAGTATCAGCAACAGCTCCTTGCGCTTGCTGAGCCTTCGAACCAATGAAAACATAGTAATGCTCCCTTCTTTCCTCGTGCTTTCCGTGTAACCTGTACCGTACATTTACCGTAAACCTATAGGAATAATAGGTATCATGGCAGCCAGTCTAGAGGACGGCAGCCCTTTCGTCAACTATTGTACCGTCACCAAGGACAATAAGTGAGTATTGAGCCGGGGGCAGGCTCATCACTCACTCCGCTTCGTCCTTTTGTGTTGACGGCTCCGTTATAATGGGAGGGCGACCCGATGTCGGGAAAGGAAAAGTATGATACGAGTGCTAACCTATGGGACCTTTGATTTGCTGCACCACGGCCATGTGCGCTTGCTGAAGCGCGCCGCGGAGCTGGGCGATTATCTGATGGTTGCGGTCTCGACGGACAAGTTCAACGCTGGGAAGGGGAAGGCGTCCTATCATGACTACGCGACGAGGGCAGAAATCGTTCGGGCGATTCGTTATGTTGACGAAGTGATTCCTGAACATAGCTGGGAACAAAAAGTTGAGGACATTTTGGACAATGAAATTGACATCGTCGTCATGGGCGCGGACTGGGCGGATTCTGATAAGTTCGATTACTTGCGGGCGTATTGTCAGCTGGTGTTTCTGCCGCGCACGGAAGGCATATCGACGACCGAGATTAAGGAGAATTTGATGGCAGCAGGGGAAGACGTAGAAGAAAAAGAAGTGAGTGATGAGCCTGCCCCCGGCTTTGACCGGGGGTCCATACCTACATCGGTAACAAATAAGGACGTTGACGAGCTGTCGGCAGCCATCGGCGGGGGCGAATAAGGTGCGGCAGGAGTGTTTGCGCAATGTTGCGATTATTGCTCACGTTGACCACGGCAAGACCACGCTGGTTGACCGACTGTTGCAGGCGACCGGCGTGTTCCGCGAGAACCAGGAAGTTCGCGAGCGTGTGCTGGACAGCAATGACCAGGAGCGCGAGCGGGGCATTACCATTCTGGCCAAAAACATTTCGATTCGCTACAAAGGCTGCAAGATTAACATCATTGACACGCCGGGACATGCCGACTTTGGCGGTGAGGTCGAGCGCGTATTGAAGATGGCTGACGGCTGTCTGTTGATTGTGGATGCCTTTGACGGACCTATGCCGCAGACCCGCTTCGTGTTAAGACATGCGCTGGAAAATCGTCTGAAGCCGATGGTCGTGATTAACAAAATCGACCGTGACGGAGCGCGTCCGCACGAGGTTTTAGACGAGGTGTTCGAGCTAATGCTGGAACTGGGAGCCAACGACGCGCAGCTGGATTTTCCGGTTATCTATGCTTCGGCGACGCAGGGCTATGCGCGGCGTGAACCTACCGACGAAGGCAACGACATGTGGCCGCTGCTGGATGCGATACTGGAATACATCCCCGCGCCTGATGTGGACGTGGAAGGGCCGGTCGCCCTGCAGGTTTGTCAGATTGACTACTCTTCGTATGTGGGTCGTATTGGGGTTGGACGGATTTTTTCGGGCACTCTGCACGCCGGGGAGCGTATTCAGGTCATCAAAAATGACGGCTCGCGTCATGCCGCGAACGTAAAGCAGCTCTTTACCTTTGAGGCCTTGGGACGTGAGGCGGCTGATGAGGCTTCGGCGGGAGACATTGCCGCGGTGGTCGGGGTGGACGATACCGATATTGGGGACATGTATACCTCCTTTGAGCAGCCCGTTCAGCTGGACCCCATTCACGTTGAAGAGCCGACGATGTCGGTTGTATTTGAGGCTTCTACCTCCCCGCTGGTGGGACAGGAAGGCACGATTGTTGGTGGTCGCCAGATTAAGGAACGTCTGTTGCGCGAAGCAGAAAGCAACATATCCATGCGTATCGAAGAAACGCCCGACAAACGTGGCATGGAGGTCGCGGGGCGCGGCGTGTTGCACTTGTCGGTACTGATGGAAACCATGCGTCGGGAAGGCTTTGAGTTTCAGGTGGGGCGGCCGAAGGTGATTATTCACGTTGACGACGCCGGACACCGGTTGGAGCCGGTAGAGCTGGCCGTTGTGGACGTGCCGGGCGAATATGCCGGTAAGGTCATCGAGATATTTGGCGCCGCGTCCGGTGAGATGAGTGATATGGTGCAGCGCGACGATGCCGTACATTTGGAGTTCAAGATTCCCTCTCGCGGCATGATGGGCCTGCGCACGCGGCTGTTAAACGTGACACGCGGTGAGGCGACTTTGTTCCACCACTTTTCTGAGTACGGACCTTACAAGGGAGACTTGGGTGGGCGACAAAACGGGTCGCTGATTGCGCTGAATGCTGACGCGGCGGTGGCCTACGCGCTGGATACCTTGCAGCAACGAGGAACGTTGTTCGTGGCGCCGGGGGACAAGTGCTACGAAGGTATGATTGTCGGAGAAAACTCGCGTGCCGGGGATATCGTTGTCAATGTCGCCAAGGCGAAGCAGCTGACCAACATGCGGGCGTCCAGCGCTGATAAGGCAATACTGCTGGCGCCGCCGTTGACCTTCACGTTGGAAGAAGCGCTGGAATACATCGAGGACGACGAGCTGGTAGAAATCACGCCAAAGTCGATACGCCTACGCAAACGGCTGTTGACCGAAAAAGAACGCAAGCGAGCCCGCGCCTCCGCGTCCGGATAGCACCGGTTAACCGAGCGGACAGCAATCTGTCCGCTGGCGCTGCCGGAAAGCTGTCCCTACACGGTCGCTGGGGCGCGCACTTTTGCTGTGCTATTGAAACGCGTGGCCAGGGGGTGTATACTTGTTT
>JAIRWZ010000064.1 GCA_031268615.1 Actinomycetes bacterium
AGCATGCAGCTGAATACCCAACGCAGCCACAATCTTCAGCAAGGTAGCCGCCGACGGGTTACCGTCAGCCGACAGCGATTTGTACAGGCTCTCACGCGAGACCCCAGCGCGACGGGCAATGTCAGACATACCACGAGCGCGCGCCACGTCGCCTAAGGCGACCGCCAACGACTGCGGGTCATTTTCCTCCAGCGCCGCATCCAGATAATAGGCAATGTCAGCCTCTGTTTCCAGGTATTCAGCCGCGTCAAACGGTATTGTTTTTACTGTCATGTTTCATATCCTCTCTGACGCCAGTCAATAATTCCCGCGCGTGCGCAATGTCGCGGCGTTGGGTGGACTTATCCCCACCAACCAGCAATATAATGGTAGTGAATAGAAAATAGGTAAAAGTTCACACAAAGTTCACTTTTTTGGAGAGGTGCCAAGACCTCACTCAGGCTCTGCACCAGTTAAACACTTGCACGCTATTCTCTTGTCCGTCCGGAATGATATGATGGCTCACGGTAGCCTGGTGTTGCAGGCGGTAATTCCAGCCCCGGAAAGGGGGTGGATTGAGATGGTTCAAATCATCGCACTTATAGCAGCCCTAGCTGCCGCGGTGAGGGAGACCGTCCTGTTGGTGCTGGTCATTTATGACCGCGCAAAACAGAACCGCCGTAGCTAATCCGGCCACAGCGGTTCACCTGTTTCAATCGGGGTAACCGTCTGCGACCAAACATCGGGCTACCTCTTAGCTTATATTCTACGCTCGCGGCCGCCTCACTTCAAGGGGCAATTTTGCCAGCGGAACCAAGCGGTCGCCAAGCGATACCATCAGGGAGACATCAGCGCCAACAGGACAATCAGGCAACCACCACTGACAGAGCTGTCTCACACCCACCCCATCATGCCGCCACCACCTCGCGCGACGGCGCGTCATCAGCCATTGGCGAGGCATGCAGCTGAACCCCTAGCGCAGCCACAATCTTTAGTAGGGTAGCCGCCGACGGGTTACCGTCGGCCGACAGAGCGCGGTATAGGTGTTCGCGTGACGCGCCAGACTGACGCGCAATACGCGACATACCACGGGCGCGTGCCACGTCACCTAAGGCAGCAATCAACAGCGCGGGGTCGTTTTCAGCCAGCACCGCGTCAATGTATCCGGCTATGTCATCTTCGGTTTTCAGGTAATCCGCTGTGTCGTAGGGTGTCAAATTCGCTTTTATCATTCTTGTTCTCCTTCCTTCAATTCAGCAATGGCACTAATCAACAGTTCACGCGCGCGAACAACGTCACGGTTCTGCGAGGACTTATCCCCACCGGCCAACAACAGCACCAATTCGCAGCCATGCCAGCCGTAGTAAACGCGGTATCCCGGTCCGTAGTCTATGCGCAACTCATTCAAGCCTGCGCCTAACGCTTTACTGTCGCCGGTATTTCCCAGCTCCAGCCGACGCACGCGTACCAGTATGCGACGGCGAGCGTCTGCATCTTTCAGTCCGGATAGCCATTTATTATAAGCGGCTGTCTTGTAAGTCCGTATGTCCACGCAGCTATTGTAGCGTACACGCAACACCCACACAAGGAGACAATTCAAAAAGAAGTGAGTACGCCCATACCAGCAATAGAGCCGAAGGTATGAGGCGACTTACCGTCCCACCCGGACATCTAAATCTTTAGCAACAATTTGGCGGCAGAAAATCTAAATCGAGGAAATGGAATGCAGGGAAGAACTGTAAACAATACTCCTGACCTGCGCAAATAAATGGTGGGCGATACAAGATTTGAACTTGTGACCCCTACCGTGTCAAGGTAGTGCTCTCCCCCTGAGCTAATCGCCCACACCAAACAGCAACAGCACGCGCCTCACGCCAGCTACGCCACGCGCCAAACAGCACCTGCGAGTATATCGTTATTTCAGCGCTTCGGCAAGGTATTCGGCAACCTGCAGGCCAGCGCGCGTCTGGGCTTCACGGGTTGACGCGCCCAGGTGCGGGGTCAGCACCGCACGCTCGCAGTGCAGCAGCGGGTAGTCCTCCCCCGGCGGCTCCGATTCGTAAACGTCAATGCCAACGGCCGCCAGTTTGCCGCTGTCCAGCGCTGCGGCCAGCGCCGCGTCGTCGTACATGCCGCCGCGCGCAACGTTCAACACGATGGCGCCATCCTTCATCTGCGCGATACGCTGCGCGTTGAACATACCCAGCGTTTCAGGTGTCTTCGGCAGGTGAACAGTGATGACGTCGGCGATGGGCAGGATGTCATCTATCTCCCCAATCAGCTCTACGCCCAGCGCCGCGGCGCGCGCATAGTCAGCGAAGGGGTCGTAAGCGACCAGTTTCATGCCAAAAGCAGCAGCGCGTTCGGCCACCAGCGTACCGATTTTGCCGAACCCGAAAATCGCCAGCGTTTTCCCGTACAGTTCCGTGCCCGTAAACTGCGCACGATTCCACTGCCCGGCGTGCATGCTGGCATTCGCCTGCGCCGTATTGCGCGCACAGGCCAACATCAGAGCAAAGGTCTGTTCGCAGGCCGACACGATATTGGCCGTCGGCGTATTGACGACCGCGATGCCGCGCTCTGCGGCAGCTTCCTTGTCAATGTTGTCAATGCCCACACCGGCGCGCCCGATGGCTTTCAGGTTGGTTCCGGCTTCGATGACCTCGCGCGTCACCTGCGCGGCACTGCGCACGGCAATAGCCGCATAGGGCGCAATGATTGCCGCCAGCTCCGTCGGCGACAGACCCAGCTGAACGTCCACGTCAAACCCAGCGGCACGCAAATAGTCAATGCCCTCCTGGGCAATTTTGTCAGCAATAAGAACCTTCGTCATGACAGAAACACCGCCTCTGCAGCGCGAATCGACGCGCCTTGCTCAAAGTCATATCCCAGCTGTGTCAGCGCCATTTCCAGCGCGGTCAAGGTCGTGATGATATCGAAAGGCCCAAAGTAGCCCAGATGTCCGATACGGAAAATCCGGTCCTTATAGGCGTCCTGTCCGTTGGTAATGGTCACGCCGTATTCGCGTTTCATAATGCCGACAATCTTTCCCGACGAAATGCCATCCGGCGCCCAGACCGGAGTCACCGCCGACCCGCGTCCCTCCGGCGGCGCGAACAGCTTCAGCCCGATTGCCTCCACGCCAGTGCGTGTGGCAGACGCCAGCAGCGAATGTCGCGCAATAACCGCCTCCAGACCCTCCTCGCGCATCAGTTTCAAGGCCTCATTCAAGCCTAAAATCAAGGTCACCGCCGGCGTATACGGAGTCATCGACTCTTTCATCGCCTTGCGGTGCTTTTTCCAGTCAAAGTAGAACTTCGGCAACGTGGACCTGTCCGCAGCGCGCCAGGCCTTTTCAGACACAGACACCGCCGCCAGACCCGGCGGCAACATCAGCCCTTTCTGCGAGCCGGTCATCACCACATCCAGGCCCCACTCATCGGTCCGACATTCCACCGCGCCAATGCCGGTAATCGAGTCCACAATCAGCACGACGTCTTCGTACTCGGCCGTAATCGCCGCAATGTCGCGCACGGGGTTCAACACGCCCGAAGAAGTCTCGCTCTGCGTCACAATCACGCCGCGCGCGTCGGGGTGAGCCTTCAGCGCAGCCTCAATATCAGCCGCTTTGACCTGCTCATACCACTCGTACTGCAAGTCGATAACCTGCAGGCCATAGGTCTGCGCAATCAGCTTCTGACGATCGCCAAACTTGCCGTTGCGCGCGACGATAACCGTATCCCCCGCACAAAAGCAATTGACAATCGCGCCTTCCATCACTCCGGTGCCTGACGACGCAAACAGCAGCACATCGTTTTTCGTATCAAACACATATTGCAGATTGGCCTCGGCCTCTTTAATGACGGCCTCAAATTCGGGCGTGCGGTGATGAATGATTGGCGCGGCCATTTTCAGCAGCACTTCGGCGGGCACGGGCGTGGGCCCAGGCGTCATCAGATACTTCTTTTGCAGCGACATGCGTATGCGTCCCCCTTCGGCAACAGGTACGGGTCAGTACGGTCCAGTACGGTTCAATTCACGGCGGTTATTGTATCAAAGAAACGAGATTTCCTCGTCGTCGTCATAGGCGTCCCATAAATCGTCGCCCTCGGATTCCTCGTATAACTTGTCGTCAGATTCCTCGTACAAGGCCTCCAGGTCAACGCGCTGTTTGCTACGCGCAATATCACTCAACATGACCTTCATTTCACCAAGGGTAACCACGGCGATGCTTTTCTCATGAGCGAAGGTCGCCAGAACCCAGGACGCCGTCAACAGATAGGCACGACGCGCGTTCTTCTGGGCAACCAACAAAGCTGCTGCTTCCCGTTCGGTAAGGCGCGGCTCTTCTCCCAGCAGCTCAAACACCGTCGCTTCGTCAAAAGCCTCAATGCGTAAAGTAACCCCCGGCAACGCAAGCGCCGCCAACAAAGTCTCCGACCCTGTTGGTACACAAATCTCACGCAAGTTGTCAATAACAAACATGCGCAACTCATCGTTAACACGCAGCGCCTCGATGAAACTGTCATCTAAAATATAGCGACGCTGACGAATCGTAACGGCACGCACCAAAGCAGCTAACATAGCCAACGCAAAGGGCAACATCAACAGCCAGCGATTAAAAGACGCCTTTGGCGTAACGGGCGGCTCCAGCGGCGCGGACTCGTCAATATCCTCAAACACCACCACCCGGTCGTTGAACTTATCGGCCACATAAATGCGTCCCTTCGACCAGCACAGCGCCTCCGGATAGAACAACATACCATTGTCGCTGCCCGCATCAGACAAGGTATAGGCATAGCTGCCATCGGCGGCATTCAGCACGACAATCTCGGACGACAGTCCGTCTAACACAAACAGTTTGCCCCGGTTGGACAGCGCCAAATCTACCGGCAGTCCAAATTTGCGGTCCGAGTCTTCAGAGTTCAGCGGCGCATCCACCGACGGCGGGGCGCCAAAAACCCAGCGCAACGTCGGTGAGCTATCAAACGACTGATATGCCTGCACCCGGTAATTCAAACTGTCACAGACCAACAACAGCGCCGGACCGCTTGCGCGTGTACTTGCCCTTGTGCTTGTGCCGACGCTTCCGCCCCCATCGGTCGCTTGCCCCGCTTCCCCCGAAAGCTCTGCTCCCTCCCCCTCGGCTTCGTCCTTCGAGGGCACAAAGGTCAACGCCGCGGCCGGATTATCCAGCTGTCCCTCGCCGCGACCCCAGTTCATCCACGCGCGGTCAAAGTCGCCGTCCAACGAACCCACCACAATGCCAGACTTCGTCGTTACATACAGAAACTCGCCGCCGCGCGCCTCGTCTACATTAACCTTGACGCTGACGGGGCCTTCCTCTTCAAAGGCCATCGACCACAAACAGATATCGTCCTCGTCAAAGGCCAGCAGCAAGCCCTGCGAAATATCCACCACAAACCATCGCCCGTCACTTGCAAAGGCCAGCGACGCCGGGGTCTCAAAATCGCGCGGCGGCTTACCGCCGGTATCGGTAATGCCCTCCCCGTCCGCGTCAGATTCTTCAGGCTCCGTATCCGCCAAATCAAAATCCCGCAGCTCGCGCACAAAATTCCCATTGTCAAAAACAGCAATCCGCGCGTTACCCGTATCGGCCACATACAGCTCCCCGCGTGGCGAGACCGCGACTCCTGACGGGCGAGACAGCAACTGGTCGCCGCCTTCATACACATTTTCTAAAAAATAAGCATAGCGCGCCGGCGGGTTTCCCTCAAACCCTCCGGGAATTATCACATCAGAGACCAGCAGTAACAGTAGTACCGCCAATGCTGACAATGCCGCAAAGACTACCGCCAGCGCCCACGTAATGCGCTGGTGCACAATGTCGCGTGGCAATATCAGCACATCTCGGTCCATTCCTACTCTGACTCCTGTTCCGTCGTTCCCATGCTACCCAGCGCGGCTCTAACGG
>JAIRWZ010000080.1 GCA_031268615.1 Actinomycetes bacterium
GGTAGACGCTCACCGTAGCTACATCAAAACGCAAATGCTCGTAGTGGGGATGTTCGCGTTTCAGATACAACTTTGCCATGCGGGTATAGCGCTCTTGCTTGCGCCAGGTAATGCTCTCATCAGGCGTCCCGGCCTCCATACTTTTACGAGTTTTCACCTCGCAAAATATCAAGACGCCATTCTGCCGGGCGATGATGTCGATTTCTCCATAACTGCAACGCCAATTCCGCGTCACTACTTCAAAGCCCTGTCGCTCCATAAAAGCACAAATGGCTTCCTCGCCGCGTGAACCTAAGGTCTTGCGCGCTTCGCTCACGTTCTACCACCTCCGCGCGCTATTCTGAACTCCGACCCCTTAACGGAATCCATAATTTTCCTTAAATAAATCTAAAGAGAACCTTAAGAAAAGCTAAAATCTCTCACCCGCAATGCTTACTACCTGCGCTTACACACCCGCATGACTAGAGTTTTTACCGGAAAAAATTCCTGCAAAAACTTTTTCGATGTATATCCGTCAAGCCGTTTTCCACAAGGGCTTCCACATGTCCGGCCGATCCATAGCCCTTGTTGCCCGCAAATCCATACGCGGGATAGCGCTCTGCCAACGCTACCATCAGTTCATCACGCGCGACTTTAGCCAACACTGACGCTGCGGCAATGCTTGCCACTGCGCCATCTCCCCTCACCACAAACTCAACGCGCAATGAATCTCTGCCAAAAGCCTCCGCACCCATATCAAAAGGTCGTCCATCTACCACCACGATATCCGGCTCAACCTGCGTACCCATTCTTGTCGTCAAACCCATCAAGGCTTCCTGCATTGCCAGACGAACAGCGGCCACTATCCCCCGGTCATCAACCACTGCGGGCGCTACATGCGCTACCGACCACGCTAACGCATGCTCCCGCAGTTCAGTAGCAACCAGCGTTCGGCGACGAGCTGTCAGTTTTTTGGAATCATTCAGATAATGGACGTACTCACTTCCCGTATTGGCGCTTGTGTCGTTGCCCTGCTCACTCACCGGTCCCAATACGCAAGCTCCCGCTGACACCGGCCCGGCCAAGGCTCCGCGTCCCACCTCATCGACACCCGCCACCGCAACAGCGCCGGCCTCGTACAGTCGCCTTTCATAGACGTAGAGCGCCCGCAGACGCTCTCGTTCAGCTTGCTCTTTATCAGTTTTCGCCACCAACAACGCCTTGCGGCCTAATAGCTCTTTTCCTTCAGGCGCGCGGCCTTGCCCACCTTGTCGCGCAGATAGTACAGTTTCGCCCGACGCACCTTGCCGCGCCCCGTGACGTCAACTTTCTCGATTTTCGGCGAATGGACAGGGAAGGTGCGCTCTACACCCACGCCAAAACTGATTTTGCGCACCGTAAAAGTCTCGCGATTGCCCGCGCCGTGGCGCCGAATCACACGGCCTTCGAAAACCTGCGTACGCTCGCGGCTGCCTTCGATGATACGATAATGTACTTTCACGTTGTCGCCCACGCGAAACGCATCGCGGTCATCGCGGATTTGCTGGGCCTCTAGCGTTGCAATAGCGTTCATGGTCGTTCCTTTTCTGTTCAGTGTATTCACAGTCACGTGCGCATATTTGACACGAACGGGTAGTATACCCCAATCCGCGCCCCGAATGCAAACCGCCGCGTTTTCACCGTAACAGTTCCCACAAGTGGGAGGCGGGGTCAACTACACTGGTTTCACTGATTGCAATCCCCCACTTATAGGAACTGTCTCATACGGGCAGAAGTGAGTACGTCCATACCGGCAATCGAATCCTTGCCATCAAGCGTCTGAAATTCCCTGTTCTCTTGTTGTGCGGGTATGGGCGTGCTTACTTCGGGTTTTCTAGAGGAGGGTTGCGTAGTTTTGGCGGGCGTAGAATATCCGGAGGACATAGACGGTTTTGTTGGCTTCGTCAATGCGATAGATGGCGAGGTAGTCTGATTCCGGGATGGGCATCCTGCGGTAGCCTTTGGCAGCGAAAGCGGTTTCCTGCATAAGCGGGAACATGGCTGGTGTGTCCTGTAAATAGATAGTTTGTTTGATGAAGTTAGCCATCAGGTGCGTTGCGGCTTCCGGGTTAAACAATTCCTGCGAAATGTAGGCAATGATGCGTCTTTGATCCGCGTGCGCCTCCGGAGCAATAATAAGTTTAGATGCCATATTCATCACGTATCTCTTGCATCGAAGCAAAGAAATCTTTACCTTCACCGCGTTCGATGGATTTTTCTGCCTCTTCCAGTTTGCGACGGACGTCGGATAGGAACATCTGGAAGTCGTATTCTTCTGAACTCATGATGACCATGTCGTCGTAGCCGTTTTTTGTGACGAAAATTGGTCCGCCTTCTTCGTGAACCAAAGCTGATATTTTGGCGGTATTTTTCAGTTCGCGAATAGGTATGATGGTTGGCATGGTGAGACTCCGTTTCTCGTGCGAGGATTTGTTTGCTTATCGAGTGTACCACAATTGTGGCCCGCTTGGTACGAGAAACTTGTAGATTTCAAGTCAGGACCGTTTTAGTTAGCCTTCCGGGATGACGAGCCAAGCTATGAGATAGGCTGCTCCAACCGGCCAGAATCCTGCCACTACAAAGGCGATGGCCACAACAATGCGCACAATAGTCACGTCAATGCCGAAATAGCGTGCCAGCCCCGCGCAAACCCCCGCAATCCATTTTCTACTGAGGTCACGGGTCAGACGTCGTTCCCCTACTGGATAGACATAGTTCTGTTGCGGTTTTTGTAACTGATTGGTGGAAGCCAGATAGACTACAAAGACGCCTACCGCAATGACAGCCAGCGGCCAGATTAGCTTGCTGCCCCAGAAAATCATCTGGCGGATTGGCTCCCACAATTGCCCAAAGGCAATCGGCATTAACGTCCAGCCACCAAAGGCGATGAGGGCAATACCAACAATCAGCAGGATGGTGTTAAGCGGTGGCTTGTTGTTTGGTTCCATGTGTTTCTCCTTCTTCTGGTGAGTATGTTTCCTGAGGTTGCGGACACCAATCAGCGCTGCGCGCCGAAAGCTGTCCCGACACCGCTCTTGCCAGTATCATAGCATCCCGGGCAGAAACGGCACTCGTAAATGTGGCGACAAGGGCAGCGAGAAGGGGCCGCTCCACCAGGCTGCTGCGCACAGCAGCAGCGCTCCGACAAACAGCAGCGAACCGAATATCCGCAACCACGGCAGACCCGTCGCTTTGGACACGACAGAGATGCCGCCGATAATCAGCAGCAAGGGCCAAAGAGATAGCGCCGACAACCACATATGCCAACTGACCCAACCCGTCGTATTACACTGTAGCAGCAACCCAATGACTATCGTCGTCAGCCCATCAACTATCCGCATTAGCGAATAACGATGACGTTCCTCATCGGGCGTCAGTACCGTTATCACACCACCCATACAAACCAGCAGCGGCCATAACTGCCACAGACTGATACCCTCAAACCAGTGGCGCAGGGGAAGCAGACTGGGGACAAATTCGGCCATACGAAACAGCAAGACCAGTACCCCGACAACAACCAGACACAAGCCAAGCCCCAGCAGTCCGCGAGACGGATGCCGGGGTTGATAGCTGGCTGGATTGGACCCCCGGTCAAGGCCGGGGGCAGGCTCAGTACTCACTTCGTCGCCTCCTCCGTGTGCCTTGTATGCGGCTTCATCGGACATCGCTCACCACCTCTGTGGGCGGTACTTCCAGCCGTTCGGGGTGTGTTATCAGGTGCGACAGAAAGCGGAAGGCGCGCGCAAGAGTCGAGCCGGACGCAATGCGCTCGTCGGTGGAAATGTTCAGGGTGAAGCTGCGGCGCTCGCCCGGCGTCATGCCCAGCGCGATGAATGTGCCGGTCGTGCCGAACGCGTAGAGGTGGTGAAAGACCGGAGCCGTGCGCAGGGAGGCCATGTTTGTGAAAAAGAGCGAGGTGTGGAAGGGGCTGGCGTCGATGATTGCGCCAGGCAGCAGGCCGATACGGTCCAGACCCTTGATGAGCGAGACGATGGCGGAAGGCAGCAGCGGTACGGACATGATGGCCTTGACAATGCTGTCGGCAGAGTTTTCCGATTCCGGGCGGCGGTTAACGTCAATCGCCTGCATGACTTGAT
>JAIRWZ010000063.1 GCA_031268615.1 Actinomycetes bacterium
ATGAGACACACTGCCCAGCACCAGCTTTGCCAAAGCGCCACGACCGCGAACTCCCAGCACCACGCCCGACGAGGCGGACTCGGCAATCTCACTCAGGATTTCATCATGGACGCTCTCGCCTATTCTAACTACCGGCGTCGCGGAAATGCCGATGTCTTCCAGCATTGAGCCAAAGGCGGACAGACGAAAGGTGTTTTCTTCAATGGCACGCCGGCGCGCATCCTCGCTGCTCAAATGCTTGGGGTCCAGGACATGCAGCAGACGTACCTCGCCGACCGCGTCGGCCTCAAAGCGCGTGCATTGCAAGACGGCACGGGCGCTGGGCGCGGAGTAATCGACGGGGACGACCAGCGACTTTGACCATTCCAACGAGAGCTGTTTGGGGTCGCGCGAGGCTGCCAAAATGTCGTCGCGCACCAGCAAAGTCGCCACTTTTTGGCGATAGACCACCGAGTCCGAGGTCGAGCCTTCGAAGAAACGCCGGGGCGCCGCCTTGCGAGTCAGACCCATGACCACCACGTCAACGTTATCCTGCGCCGCGACCCGCAAGATTTCGTGCGTGCGCTCTCCTGTTTCTATCCGGGTGGTGACTTCAATGCCGCTGGCGCGCAGGGGCGCCGACAGCTTGTCCAGACGCTCGTAGCCTTCCTCCATGGCACGGGCAAGCACCGGACTTTCCATGCCGGAGGTGTCGATGACGTGCAGCAAAATGCACTTGACAATACCCCGTTCGCGCGTACCGGCACAAAATTCCATGATCATCGGCGCGTACTGGTCAAAGTCGGTGGGAATCAACAGTGTTCGTTTCATTGTGTATACTCCTCCATTAGCCGCGTAAACTCGGTGAATACGTAGTGCGCATCGTGGGGGCCAGGCGCGGCCTCCGGATGATACTGTACCGAAAAAGCAGGGGCTGTGCGCAAACGAATACCTTCTACGGTCTGATCGTTCAGGTTAAGGTGCGTCAGTTCGATGTCGCGCGTACCGTCCAAATCGACCGCAAAGCCATGGTTTTGCGCCGTAATTTCAACGCGTCCGGTTGGCAAGTACATGACGGGATGGTTGCCGCCGCGATGACCAAACTTTAATTTGTAGGTTTTCGCCCCTGCCGCCAGTGACAGGATTTGGTGGCCCAGACAAATACCGAAGAGGGGACGTCTGCCAATGAGCTGGCGTACCGTCCGACACAGATAGTCCACCGCGTCGGGGTCTCCCGGTCCGTTCGCCAGAAAAATGCCATCAGGATGTTGTGCCAGCACATCCTCGGCAGAGGTGGTGGGCGGCACGACGTGTACGCTGCAACCACAGCTACGCAGGTTGCGCAGGATGTCGTATTTGATACCCGTGTCAAACGCCACCACCCGAAACCGCGCCGTGGGGGTTTCGGTATCATCCTGGGAACTGACCGGAGATACGTAGGGACAGCTTTCCGACCACAGGTCGGATTGCTGTCCTCCACGGACGCCTTCCAGAAAATCGTAAGGCCTGTCACAGGCGACTGTAGCTGCCAGATCGCGCCCGACCAGTCCCGGCTCTGCGCGCGCGGCGGCCAGCAGTGTCTCCCGGTCGCTACATTCGGTGGAGATGACCGCATTCACCGCACCCCTGTCGCGCAAATGACGCACGATGGCGCGGGTGTCGATACCTTCAATCGCGACCACCCCCTGTGCGCGCAGGTAGTCGGGCAGCGATCCCTGACTGCGCCAGTTCGAAGGCTCGTGGCACATTTCGCGCACCACCAGTCCCCGGGCAAACACACCCCGGGACTGAGAATCCTCATCACAGACCCCGTAATTGCCCATCTGCGGCGCGGTCATCGTGATTATCTGTCCACCGTAACTGGGGTCGGTCACTATTTCCTGATAGCCCGACATCGACGTATTAAAGCACAGTTCACCCCCAGCCTGACCTTCCGCGCCACAGGCACGCCCCACAAAAAACAGGCCATCGGCCGTAGCCAGATACGCTGGTTTAGACAACGACACACCCCTCTTTCAACACCCTCTGGCCGCCGACGATGACCTCGGTGGCCAGGCCCCGCACACCCCAGCCAAGAAACGCGCTGTTCTTCGACTTGCCCACCAGCCAGTCCTTCGTGACCTTTGTCTTTGCAGCCGGGTCAAACACCGTCAGGTCAGCTACGCTGCCTGCCGCCAGACTGACCGGCTCCAGCCCCAGAATGCGGCGCGGCGCCACTGCCACACGCTGCACAAAGTCGCTCCAGGACAACCGCTCCGCAGCCACCAGCTCTCCCAATACCAGCGGCAGCGCGGTCTCCAGTCCGACGGTGCCAAATTGTGCCAGCTCAAATTCCAGTTCTTTTTCCTGGGGCGCGTGCGGCGCATGATCGCTCGCCAACGCGTCAATAGTGCCGTCCAGAAAGGCTTCCAGCACCGCTACCCGGTCGGCCTCGCTGCGCAATGGCGGAGCCATCTTCAGGTTCGTGTTATAGCGCACATCCAGAGCGTCTTCGTTCAAAAACAGGTGGTGCGGCGTAGCTTCCGCGGTCACCGCTACGTCCCCTGCCGCCTTCGCCTCACGGATTGCCGCGACCGCACCGGCCGTCGAGACATGGCAGATATGCAGCCGCGCTCCAGTCAGCCTCGCCAGGGCAATATCGCGGCGCACCGCCAGCTCTTCGGCCAACGCTGGCTGCCCCGGCAAGCCCAGCCGCGTGGACACCAGACCCTCGTTGACGACACCGCCGTCCGCCAGCTTCTCGTCCTCGGCATGCGCCAGCACCACTTTGTCGAACACCAGCGCATACTGCAGGGCACGGCGCATCATCAGCGGATTTTGTATGCCGTGCCCGTCGTCGCTGAACCCGACGGCTCCAGCGGCCACCATGTCAGCCATCTCTGCCAGCTGTTCGCCGCGCAGACCCCGCGTCAGCGCGCCATACACGTAGACCCGCACCAGCCCGGTCGCGTCCGCCTTATTCAGCACCGACCGCACCTGCGCGCCGTCATCAACAACCGGATGGGTATTGGCCATGACGCCCACGCCCGTCCAACCACCGTGCGCTGCCGCGCGCGTCCCGCTCTCAATCGTCTCTTTGTACTCCTGCCCCGGCTCGCGCAAGTGTACGTGCAAATCCACCGGACCGGGCACCACCACCCTGCCACCGACCTCTAATATCTCGGCATCTGGGGCGTCAATCGCGGTATCAACGGCGGCAATGCTGCCGTCCGTGATTAAAATATCAGCGAGTACGTCCAGACCTGCCTGTGGGTCAACGCAGCGGGCTCCTTTCAGCAGCAGCTTTCCCTTAGCGGGCTGCAGTCGCGACATCTCCCTCACCTCCCAACATCTGATACATCACGGCCATGCGCACAGCAACACCGGCGTTGACCTGATCCAATACTAACGACCGCGAGTCCGCAATGACTTCCGGCGTGATTTCCACGCCCCGATTCATCGGACCGGGATGCATAATGATAGCGTCCGGCTTCATCAAATTGTCCATCCGCCACTGATTCATGCCATACACCGTCGCATATTCCCTTAGCGATGGCACGCTCAGACCCTGGGCGCGCTCACCCTGAATACGCAGTAAATACACCACGTCCAAATCGGGCAGCGCTTCATCCAGCGAATGCGAGACTTCGGCTCCCAACGCTTCAGGCACATCGGGTTGGTAGGACGGCGGAGCGATACATATCGGCCGCGCACCCATCATCTTCAGCGCCGGCGCCAGCGACCCGGCCACGCGACTGTGGTAAATGTCACCGACAATGCCAACGGTCAGTCCTGCGATTCGTCCCTTTGCTTCCTGTATGGTGAACAGGTCCAATAGTGTTTGAGTCGGATGCTGATGAATGCCATCGCCACCGTTGATGATATGCGCATCCATCGCTTCGGCCAAAATCCAGGGGCTGCCACCGTAGCGGTGCCGCACAATAACCATGTCGATTTTCATCGCGTCAAAGGTTTCTGCCGTGTCCAGCAGGGATTCGCCCTTCACGGTTGCTGATGAAGAGGCGGAAAAGTTCAGGCTATCGGCAGAGAGGCGTTTCTCGGCCAGCTCAAAGGATGAACGCGTGCGGGTGGACGGCTCCAGAAACATATTGATAATCGTGCGGCCACGCAGCGTTGGCAGTTTCTTGATGGTGCGGGTATTTATTTCTTTAAAGGTCGCCGCATTTTCCAACACACTATATATCTCGTCAACGGTCAGGTCCTCGATACGAATGAGATGTTTGCTTGCGATTCCTGCCATGGGCGCACTCACTCCCCCTTCGTCGTGTCTGCGACGGCTGGCGGCGATGATGCCGCCGGGTCGGACACAATGGTGACCGAGGTATCGCCGTCTACCGCGCGCATGTGAACCCGCACTTGCTCGCCGTACGACGAGGGAACATTTTTGCCAACGTAGTCCGCGCGGATGGGCAGCTCGCGGTGACCGCGGTCCACCAACACGGCCAGTTGAATCGCGCGAGGCCTGCCAAAGTCGATGACCGCGTCCATCGCCGCGCGAATCGTGCGACCGGTAAACAGGACGTCGTCGACCAGAATAATGGTCTTGTCCTCAACGCTGAAAGGGATGTCGCTGCGGTGCAGGACGGGGCTCAGTTTAGTCGCCACGTCGTCGCGATAGAGCGAGATGTCCAGCGTGCCGACGGGGACGTCTACCCCTTCGATTGACGCGATGTTTTCGGCGATTTGTGCGGCAATCAGGTTACCGCGGGTGATGATACCGACAATGCCGATGTCGGCAGCGCCTCCGTTTGCCTCCAGGATTTCATGCGAGATGCGCATAAGACTGCGCGACACGTCAGACTGATCCATGACGGTCGCCTTGACAACTTCTGGCATACCCGGCTCCTTTCCTCTGTCTTCATCAGACAGCAAATCTGCCCAAGCGCGTCAGGCAAGGGCAGCGGAAAAGTAAGCTGTTTTCTTTGTCCTTACCCGCCTCACAGGACGTGGTTATAAGGTCGGGAACCACTATACCACAGGACGTGAAGTTGTCCACCCCCTATATCTGGAGGTTGTCGCCAGGCAGATTTGGGGGAGGATTGGCAGACTAAGTGCAGGATTGAAACTCCCGGCTTAACAATCTGCATTTACTCCGGTAAGGTAGATGTTACACGGTCCGCATCCGTCGGTAACTTCTCACGCTAAATGCAGGATTGACTGTGATGCTTGACTAATCAAAGAAAACACAGGTTAAGAACTACTTTGTATGCATAGATTTAACAAAAGTAGTCGTGTGTCAGCCCTTTACAGGGTCTGTCGAATGTTTTAAGACGTGCAGATATGCCCCGCATCACTTGGTCTTTTTAAACATAATGCAGGTATTAAAATCTCAGCCTGATGGCTTATCTTTTGCGGCAGTCTTTTCGGTCAGTTACGGTTTAGCTCAAAAGGTCAGGGCGAAGGCGTACTTTCTTTGTTGGCACAACGCTAATCCCTAATTCACGCAGTATGCTTTTCGGCAAGATGTCACCTATCTTCTCCAGACTTGAGCAGCCAAGGCTTGCTCTTGGATAGGAGTTGATGTGGGAGCAAAGCGTTGACACTTGCCGGTGAGAGACCTTCTCAAAACTTTGCCCCTTAGGCAACACTCTTCTGATGAGGGTATGAGCCAGCTCCACGTGCGGTTTCTGCCAACTGGAATACGGATCACAGTAATACAGGTCACACCTCTTTGCACTTGAGAGAGTCGAGGCCTCAATACCTTCCGCATCCCCAAATTCTGTCCCATTATCGGTCAAGATAATGCCAAAGATACTTTTGAAAGTGTAGCCGGCATCCTCACAAAGCACTTCCAGATAGTCAAGTATCGCGCTGACACATTCCTGACTGCCTTGGGCAATCTTGAAGACGAGCAACAGATTTGTCTGGCGATGGCAAAGGGTTAAAAATCGGCAGCAATCTTTCTTTGAGCCGCATACCGTATCCATCTCCCAGGCAGATGCTTTCTCTCTTTCAGAAAGAGCCTCAAAGTCGCTGTAGCTTCGGCCATCCTCTTTGTGACGGGTAAAGCGCTTCTTTGACTTTTTGCGCACTTTACGCTTTGGAGCAGAAAGTAAGTCAAGACGTATAGCGCTCAGTCCTCCTCTGTCAATGTAGCGCCTCAAAGTAGGAGCAGACACAGGAATCCTGTCTTGAAAGGCCGCCACAATAGCTTCCGGTGACATTTTGTTATCACGCAGAAGTGGAGTGATAAGACTGTCAAGCTCTCCCATTTCACTTTCGGTCAAAGTAAGCCCTTGCCTTGATACGCTCTTTTCTTTCTCGGCCTTTACTTGCGCGATAGCAGGATGATACTTGTAGCGTTCAAGCCAGCACTTACGGCTTTTGTAAGCTGGGCAACCGTTACACACATAGGGCCAGCGGCTGATACGTCTACAGACATCCTTTTCAAAGGCAAGACAAAACCTTGTGCAGTTTTCTTTTCTGCAGTTCTTGCAGAGGGGCTTTCGACACCAGTCACCACAAAGCCGGCTAAACTCACATTCAAAGAAGTGGGTGCAGAGGTTAGGGCGGTTAAAGGTTCTTCTCCCCTCAAAGGAGCGATACTTCTTGACCTCACGCGACAGTGAGGTCGGATTCTTTCCTAGAGATGAAGCTATTTCTCCCAATGTATCTCCGTTAACTATTCCTTCTAAAATCGTGTCTCTGTCTTGTCTTGTCAGGTGATAAAATGAACGACGCATTTGGTTTACCTCCTTTGCGTCTTTGGTTGACTGCCGCTCAAGCATTATCACCACAGGCGTAATAGGAGGTTTACCTTATCAGAGTAAATGCAGGCTGTATTGAGAAACTGCATTCGTCGTGAAAATCTACGGTCCGCATCCGTCACCACGTATGCATACGGATTTCAGTTGAAAACGCTCTACGAAAATAAAAGCAAGCTCGCTAAAGCGCATCTTTCACAGTCGAAAGAATAGCACATTTTTAGATGATTTGCTCTGTCGGTCGGG
>JAIRWZ010000074.1 GCA_031268615.1 Actinomycetes bacterium
CCAGAGCGCCCAGAAGCTGTTCGTGAGCGGAGAGCTTGTCAGCGCCCTGCGCCGGGAAAACATCCCCGGAATTCCCCGTGTCGCCATCAGTATCAACATCGGCGTCAGTATCAGTATTCATCGAAAGCCTCCTCTTGTATCCCGCGTTTCGCGCCCTCGCGTCGCGAGAGACGTCGCAATTCGATTCTGTCGAAACCTTTCGGCTGCGACAGGTCGCACACCCCGCGCTTATAGAGTTCCAGTATCGCCAGAAACGTGACCACAATGACTTCCGGGGCAGGATCGGCCGGCAGCAATTCAGAAAACGACAGGCGCTTACTCTTTTTTAGCCTGGTCCGCACGCCCTCGGCATATTCTTCCAGCGATATGGGCATGGCCGCAATATGCTCCGCTTCAAGCAAAAAGGTATCACGACGATATTCCAGCTCCGCGCACATAAGCGCCAGCGTATGCAGGGTAACGCCTTCCAGATAATCCGGCAGCGGAGCGGCGAATTGAGCTTCCAGACCGGCTTGGCGGGCATGCATTTTCCCCTCTGTCTCGCTGCGGGCGGCCAGCGCGGTCGCAATGTTTTTGAACTGCTTGTAGCTTAGCAGGCGCGCTACCAACAAGTCGCGCATTTCTTCCGGCGCCAGGTCGTCAATATCCTCGCCAACATAGATGTCTTCTTTTGGCAGCAGAGACGCAGCTTTAATCTCTAACAGCGTAGAGGCCAACAAAAGAAACTCGCTGGCGAGATCTAAGTCTAAGTCCCGTTCCTGCATGCTCTCAATATGCGCCAGATACTGGTCAGCAATTTCGCTCACCGATATCGCGCCCACATCTAACTTTTGGCGCGAAACCAAATGCAGCAACAAATCGAAGGGGCCTTCGAAATGTTCTGTGTGAATGGTGTAATTAGCCAATGCCCACCAATTGGCGACAGGTAGTGATGGTTTCTTTTGCAATGGGGCGAACACGATTTGCGCCAGCTTCCAGCACCTCCCACGCATATCCGGGCTGTTTGTCCAGCTGGGCGCGGCGGGACTGAAATTCAGACAGGTAGGCTACCAAATCCTCGGCAAACTCTCGTTTGTGCGCCACACAGCCGCACTCGGCGCTTTGACAGCATTGTTCCCAACTCTCGATACGGTCAGTGTCAGCAATCAGCTTATGGACCTGATGCAGGGGACAAATGGCGGGATTGCCCGGGTCAGTCTTCAGCTTACGCGCCGGGTCAGTCATAAAAGACATCGCCTTGCGGCGTATCTCATCGGGTGTGTCGTTAATGAAAATTCCATTTCCATAGGACTTGCTCATCTTGCGCCCGTCGGTACCGGGTACCCGCGCCCCCAACTTCGCAATCAGGGCTTGTGGTTCAACTAAGCAATTCTTACCGTAAGTAGCATTAAACCGGCGCACAATCTCGCGGGTCAGTTCCAGGTGCGGGGCCTGATCCTCCCCTACCGGCACGGCACCTGCCTGCAGTACCACAATGTCTGCGGCCATCATTGACGGGTACAGAAAAAAGCCAACATTGCTTAAATCCTTGTCGCCAATCTGCTGCTGCTGTTCCTTGTAGGAAGGCGTGCGTTCCAGCCACGACATCGGCAGCACCATATTGAAGTACAGCTCCAGCTCGATAACTTCCGGCACGTCACTTTGGCGATAGATGGTGCAGCGTGCGGGGTCCAGCCCGGCAGCCAGCCAGTCCAGGACCATGTCTTCGGTATAGCGGCGAATTGACGCCGGATTCTGCCATTCGCTGGTCAGAGCGTGCCAGTCAGCAACAAAGTAAAAAGCGTCGTATTCGTCCTGCAACTTCAGCATGTTTTGCAAGTTGCCGAACCAATGCCCCAGATGGAGCCTTCCCGTGGGGCGATAGCCGGTCAGAACACGCAGGGTTGCGGGCATGGACGTACTCACTACTGCCTCCTTAAAAGCCGGTTAACAGGCGCATTAAGGGGAGAACCGTCCAGTTGAAGTATATGTCCAGCAGGCTGGTCCCCCAGGCAAGCGCCAACACTATCAGAAAGCCGAAACGTTCCAGTTGGTTATACAGTTCGCGCGCGCGGCCCGACAAAAAGCGTTGCACTATGCGGGAGCCGTCCAGTGGCGGGATGGGGATGAGGTTGAAGAAGGCCAGCGCAAAGTTCATGTATGCGAAGGTGTAGAGAGCTTGCAGCAGCGTACCGGCAAGGGTGCCGGCTGCCAGAATCGTCGTCAACTCTGACCCGAAAGAAAGCGTAGCCACGAAGAGCAGGGCGCGCAGCAGCAGCGCGACGGCCGCTCCCAGGGCCAGGTTCATCAGTGGCCCGGCGATGCCCGTGATGAGAATGCCTTTTTTGTAGTCGCGGAAATTGCGCGGATTGATGGGGACGGGTTTCGCGTAGCCAAAGCTAAAGGCGCCGTTAGTCACCAGCAACAACACGAGCGGAATGGCCACGGTACCGACCGGGTCGATGTGGCGCAGCGGGTTCAGAGACAGACGCCCGACCATGCGCGGGGTGTTGTCGCCCATTTTGTACGCCGCAAATGCGTGGGCCCACTCGTGCAGGGTCAGCGCGGGCACCACCATCAGAAACGCGATGAGGTAGCGCGACAGGGTACCGATGAAGTCTATGTTGGCCAGATTTGGCATGGACGCTATTCTACCAGCTTATCGGCGGCAATGGAGCCTCGTGGCAGCCGAGCGTTTTCTAAGGCTGAATTTTCTACCGTAATGGCGGCCAGCGCTTCCGAGGCCACCAGCCAGCGTTCCTCGTGCGTGGTCAACTGCTTTTTCAGCTGGGCATATTCTGTCACGGCGGCGTTGAATGCCTCACTGTCAGCATACAAATCCGGGTCGGACATCTGTTGAGTGAGTACGTCCAATCGTGTTTGTATTTCTTCCAGTGCCGCTTCGGACGAGGTCAGCGCGTCGTTCAAGTCTTTGGTCTGACGATAATAGCTGTTGCGCGCGTGCGCTTCGGCACGTTTCTGCTCACGCGTCTTTTTGCCGGGTTGCCGGGTTTTAGTTTTTGCCTTTGCTGGCGGGCTGGCGCTGGCCGCAGCAACCAGCCGGGTCTGGGAATCGACCTGGTCTGCCGCGGTAATGCCGTCTGCCTCCTGCTGCTTTTTCCAGAGGTAGTAGTCGTAGTCGCCGTCGTAGATGGTGACCTTCCCGCCGTCAACTTCGACGATTTTATTGGCCACGGCGCGAATCAGATGACGGTCATGGGTGATGAGGGCCAGCGTTCCCGTGAAGCGTTTTAGGGCCTGTTCCAAGACATCAGCCGAGGCGATGTCCAGATGATTGGTTGGCTCGTCCAGACAGAGCAAGGGCGCCGGTTCAACCAGCATTTTTGCCAAGGCCAGTCGTCCCCGCTCTCCCCCGGAAAGCACCTTGACTTTTTTATCTACGTCGCGTCCGTGAAAGAGGAAGGCGCCGACCAGACCGCGGACCTCGGACTGCGTCCAGCCGGGCGCTACGTCGTCGATTTCCGCAAAGACCGTTTTGTCGGGGTTCAAGGCTTCCAGCTGGTGCTGCGCGTAGTAGGCGGCAAATACGCGAACACCCTCACGGCGCGTTCCGGCATCGGGGGACAGAACCCCTGCCAGCAATTTCAGTAAGGTGGACTTGCCTGCCCCGTTAGGGCCGACCAGCGCTACCTTGTCGCCGCGAAACAGTCGAAAGTCCAGATTATCGTAGACGCACAGGCTGCCGTAGCTTAGGTCAACCCGTGACAGTTCCAGAACCAGCTCGCCGCTGCGCGGTGGCTGACGAAAACGAAAGTGTACCTTTTGTGGTTCCGGGGGAAGCTGGACCAGCTCGCTTCGTATT
>JAIRWZ010000093.1 GCA_031268615.1 Actinomycetes bacterium
TGAGCGCAAGGGATGGACCGGCAGGATTCTGACGGACGCCGGAGGCGCGGCGACGGACGTGCTGGCGGGCCTTTTGCTGCAGTTCCCGTATCACGCGGTCTTCGTGTCTGCGACTGCGGTTGTAGCTGTTTCCGTGTCCGTGGCTGCTGCTACGGCGGTGTCTGTCTCTGTGGCTGCGGCGGTGGCGGTGTCGGCAACTGCCTCTGTATCCGCAGTGGTATTTGCGCCTGCAACTACGTCTGCAACTGCGTCTGCCTCCGTGTCCGCGGCGGTATTTGCGTCTGCAACTGCGCCTGCAACTGCGCCTACTACTGTCGCCGTGTCCGCGCGCAGCTTTTCTGCCTGTGCCCACAACTTTTCCAGCCGATATTCCGCGCGAAAATCAGGCTGGAAGATATGGACGACGATGTCGTTGTAGTCCAGCAAAATCCATTTTGCCTCGCGCAAGCCCTCGCGTCCCCGCGGTTTGACGCCCGCGTCTTCGCGCAGCCGTTTCTCTATCTCGTCAGAGATTGCCTGCGCCTGACGTTCGTTACTGCCAGTCGCCAACACAAAATAGTCAGTCACACCCAGCAGTTCCGACACGTCCAGCGCCATGACGTCGGCAGCTTTTTTGTCCAGTGCGGCCTCAAACGCGATTTTAACCAGACTGCGTGACGCGTCTTTTCCTTTTGGGTCGATCGCCTGTTCTTTCGGTTCAGCCATTATTCTCCCTCATCTTCCTGCGGTTTTCCTCCACCCGCATTCTTGAGCATTAGCGCATTCCACACACGCGTCGTATCCGGGTGCATTACCTTGCGATGGCGCACCAGATGCAACATCGAACACTGATACGCCTGCGTAAACAGCGTGTCCAGACTGACCGTCCCCACCATTTCGCGCAAAGGCGCGATATGTGGATTCGTGCGCGTCGGCTCAATCATGTCAGCAATATAGAGAACCTTGTCCAAATCGGCCATGTCGGGGGCGCCGACCGTATGGTGCAAAATCGCCGTAATGACCGCACGCGGCACCTGTGGAAAGATTCGCGCTACGTCAGCCGCCCCGGTCTGCGCGTGCAGAATTGGTGGCGCCGCCAGAACCTCCGGCGTGACCTCCAGCCCCAGCTCACGCGCCTTGTCCAGCAGCTCCGGCCAGGGCACGCAGCGATCCCAATCATGCAAAAGTCCCGCCAGCTGCGCCTCGCGAACGTCCACCCCATACAACCGCGCCAGCGCTCCACAGGTCTCCGCACAACCCAAACTGTGCCGGTAGCCGTACTCATTCAGACGCTGTTTCAATCTGGCCACGATTTCAGAAGTGAGTACGTCCAGTGAAGCCAGCGCGCCCTCTGGTTCAGGCTCACTGCGTGCTGGCGTTGCCTCATCGTAACGCTCCCCCGTTCCGTACAAGCCATGAGCGTGAATGTAGGCCTCAACTTCTGGAGGAACAAGATAGCGTACCGACTGACCCGCCGCCAAGCGCCCGCGCAAATCCGTAGACGACACAGCGAGCGCCGGGACTTCCAGAAAGCGCAAATCAAACGATAGCTCGGCGCCTTCATGCAGCGCCAGGGCAGCCTGTATGTCGTAGCCGGGCCTCGTCGCGGCAATGAAGGTCGCCAACCCGGTCAGTGCCGCGCTCTCCTTCCAGGACAGGATTTCAAACACGGCGTCCGCACCGGTAATAAAATACAGTTCCGTGTCAGCGCCCATGCTGGCTTTCAGTTCGCGCAAAGTGTCGACCGTATAAGTCGGCCCGGCGCGGTCCAGCTCTATGCGCGAAGCCCGAAAATCAGGATTAGAGGCCACCGCCAACTGCGTCATGTCAAAGCGATACTGTCCCTCGCTGACTTTGCCCGTGTCTTTCAGCGCGGGATTCCCCGCAACCATAAACAGGACGCGGTCCAATCCAAAGACATCACGCGCGGTCTCCGCACAGACCAAGTGCCCAAGGTGAATAGGGTCAAAGGTCCCCCCCATGACGCCAATGCGCCGACCCTTCCGCAGGCCAGCCTTATCAGTGTGCCTATCCGCTCTCATCTAATCTGACCATTTCCTTCAAGAATGAATTTCGTGGTAGTCAGAGCGGTCAGACCCATGGGACCGCGGGCATGCAGTTTTTGCGTAGAAATCCCTATTTCTGCCCCCAATCCAAACATCCCCCCGTCAGTAAAGCGCGTCGAAGCGTTCACGTATACCGCAGCGGCATCCACGTAGCGTTCGAAATAGCGCGCAGCTTCCCAGTCACGGGTGATGATCGCCTCACTGTGTTTCGTGCCGTAACGGTTGATATGGGCCACGGCCTCCTGAACACCATCAACCAGACGAATGCTGATTTTCAGGTCCAGATATTCCTCTCCCCAGTCGTCGTCGGTCGCGCGCACGACACGGCGAGCCACGTCAGGTCCGTCCAGAGCAGCGACCACCAGGTCATAGCTTTCCGCGTCACAGGCCAGTACCACATCTTCGCCAACCAACGCACGAGCCAACGTCGGTACCACCTCAGGCGCCACTGCACGGTCCACCAGCAATGACTCGGCGGCATTGCAGACGCCCGGTCGTTGGCATTTTGCGTTCAGCACAATCCGGCGCGTCATCTCTACTTCAGCGGCAGCATGCACATAGACGTGGCAGTTGCCGGTTCCGGTCTCGATAACCGGAACGGTTGACTCGGCAACCACCGAGGCTATCAGGCCTGCCCCACCTCGCGGTATCAACACGTCTACCAGCCCGTGCAAGCCCATCAGTTCGCGCGCTGACTGGCGCGACGTCGCATCCAGCGCCTGCACGGTTTCAGGCGGCAGGCCCGCGTCAACCAAGGCAGTGCGCAACACGTCCACCAAGGCTTCGTTGGATTTCTGCGCAAGAGAGCCCCCACGCAACAAAATAGCATTGCCAGTTTTCACGGCAATGCCTGCCGCGTCAACGGTCACGTTGGGCCGCGCCTCGTAAATCATGCCGACCACCCCCAGCGGCACGCGCACTTGTTTCATGTCTATGCCGCCGGCGATGACCCGCCCGTCAACCACTTCGCCCAAAACGTCAGGCGCCGCCGCCAGCTCTGCCAGCGCCTGCCGACAACCGTCAATACGCGCGTGATTCAGCGCCAGACGATCGATTAACTGCTCGCCAATGCCCGCTTCCCGCGCGCTGTCCACGTCAGCAGCGTTGGCCGAAAGCAGCCGGGCCTCCTCATGATGCAGCGCGTCTGCCATCGCCCGCAGCGCCGCGTTGCGCTGCTCTGCCGCACTCGCCGCCAAAATCTGCGCCCCACGCCGCGCCCGAATCGCCATCTCTTTCGTAGTGAGTGCG
>JAIRWZ010000145.1 GCA_031268615.1 Actinomycetes bacterium
CCAGAACTTCGGTCGGCGCCATCATAGCCGCCTGCGTCCCGGTGTCGGCAACAGCCGCCAGCGCAAAGGCGGCCACCAAGGTCTTGCCGGTGCCCACGTCTCCTAAGAGCAGCCGCTGCATGGGGTGATCCCCAGCCATGTCAGCCAGGATTTCGGTGACGGCGGTCTGCTGGTCAGCGGTCAGCGTGAAGGGAATGGTGGACTGCAAGGCTGTCCGTGTCGGGCCGCCGGTTACGTGGCGCGTACCGACTGTTTCGACCGTGCGGACGTGGCGGCGACGCGCGATGAGCAATTGCAGGTCGAACAGTTCACTGAAGGACAGGCGGTTGCGCGCGAGAGCTGCGGCGTCCAGACTTTCGGGAAAGTGCAGGGAGCGCAAGGCCCAGGCGTAGGGCGCCAGACTCTGTCGCGCGCGCAGGTCACGCGGCAGATACTCGCTGACATCGGCGAAGTCATCAAGGGCTGCGGCAATCAGGCGACGCAGCCAACCGACAGACAGGCCTTCGGTGGTGGGGTGTACCGGCAAAATGTGGCCGGAATGGACGTACTCACCCCCTTCTTCTAACTGTTCAACGAAGGGCTGCGTGATTTTCTTCAGGCCATAGTCCAGCTTGACTGGACCGGCGAAGGCGAGCTGCTGGCCGACTTTGAACTGACGCTCGACCCAGGGCTGGTTGAACCAGATGCCAATCAGCGTGCCGGTGCCATCGACGAGGGTGACTTCGGTGACCATGAGGCGTTTGCGGGGGCGGCGCACCACGATTTCGTGAACGCGGCCAGTGACTGTGGCGTCTCCCGGACCGACGGCGCCAAGTGGAGAAGTGTGCGTCAGATCCAGATAGCGGGCCGGAGCGTGGTGCAGCAGCTGTCCGATGGTTGTGATGTCGAGTTTTGCGAGCTGGCGGGCGCGGCGGGCGTCAACGAAGCGCGCGCGCGTAACCGGTTCGCGCCAGGCAACCAGGCGGGAGGCCGGGTCGGAGGGTTGCGCTCTATCGGAACTGGTTGCCATAGGAGCTATTATATCGGTAGTTTTGGGTGGTATGAGATAATGGCGTTCGGAACATTGTCAGTTGGAATCGCGGGGAAGGGAGTCACCATGCCGGAAGTGAAAGTGTGGCGTTGTCTGATTTGTGGAGATACCTATATCGGGACCGAGCGCCCCAGCCAGTGTCCGTTTTGCGGCTCGCATGAAAGCAATATCGTGCAAAGCGATTGCTATCCGCTCGATATCAACGAGGTCGAAGTCACTGACGCGGAGCGCGCAGATATCGTACAGGCCATGGAGATGGAGATTGAGAACGCGACGCTGTACGCGTTGATGGGAGCGAAGGGCAACCACAACGACCTGTTGCCAAGCGCCTATCGCGCCTTCAAGAAAGTTGAAATGGAACATCTAGAAGTGTTTGCGAAGCTGCTGAAAGTGGAGCCACCCAGCCAACCGGAACATCCGGTAGCCTTGGGAGAAACCTGGAGCGATGATATCGCGCTGAGCGATTCGCAGGAACACGGAGCGCGCGATTTTTACCGCGTTGCTGGCGACCGGGCGACGACGCCACGGGTGCGCCAGGTGTTTTTGGCGATTTCTGAAGTAGAAAATGACCACATCATCGTGGACGCGTATTTGAAAACGCTGGCATGAACATACTGGTATTGAACGCGGGGAGTTCTTCCCTGAAATGGCAGCTATTGGACAGCCGTACAGAGGTCGTGTTGGCGCGCGGTATTGCGGAACGTATCGGCGAGGATGGCTCATCGCATTCCTATACCTTGGGGTCAGGCGCCGGCGCAGAGAAGGCAAAGAAGCGGTCAGTAGCGCAACCTTTGGCGCGCCATGACGAGGCGATTGTCGCGCTGCTGGCAGCCCTAACCGACCCACAGGAAGGACTGCTGTCGTCATTGGCTGACATCGTCGCCGTCGGGCACCGTGTCGTACACGGGGGTGATTACTTCAGTGCCTCGGTGGTTGTTGATGACGAGGTATTGGCGACACTGGACGAAATTTCCCCCTTGGCGCCGCTGCACAACCCCGCCGCGGTGTCGTGTATCCGGGCCGCGCGGAAACACCTGCCCCATGCCACCCATGTGGCAGCGTTTGACACCGCCTTTCACCAGACCATCCCGGCTGCCGCTCACCGCTATCCAATTCCCCTGGCGCTGTATGACAAGTACAAGATTCGACGCTACGGCTTTCATGGCAATTCCCATCGCTATGTATCGTCCAGGGCCGCAGAATTGCTGCGGGTACCGTTGCGCGACCTGAAGCTGATTAGTTGTCATTTGGGCAATGGCTCGTCTATCTGCGCCATCAAAGACGCCGTGTCGGTAGACACCAGTATGGGCTTTACGCCGCTTGATGGCCTGATGATGGGAACCAGGAGCGGCTCGATTGACCCGGCTATTGTCACTTTTTTGCAGCGTCATGAAGGCTATACGCCCGATGAAGTTGACGAAGTGCTGAACAAACAAAGTGGGCTGCTGGGAGCCTCCGGAGTCAGTAATGACCTGCGCGATGTCCTGAACGCCCAGGAGGAAGGCAACGAGCAAGCCCGATTAGCGCGGGAAATGTATGCCTATTCCATAAAGAAGTTCATCGGCCAATATATGGCGGCCATGGGAGGCGTTGACGTCATTGTGGTGACGGCAGGCGTTGGGGAGAACAGCCCCATCATGCGTCGGGCCGCCTTTGAAGGGCTGGAGCGTTTTGGCATTGCCGTTGACCCCTGGCGCAATATTGAGGGAGACAAGGGCAGCGGACATGGTGAAGCCGCTGGTTTGCACGGAGCGGGACCGGGTGAATTCAAGTTTTCGCCGCAAGGCTCACGCGTGAAATTGCTGGTGATACCGACGAATGAAGAGCTGATGATTGCTCACGACGCAAAGTCGTTGCTGGTTATGTAGTGGGCTACGGGAGGGGGCTGGTCTGGTATGTCTGAATTTCTGAATAAAACCATTGCGCGGGCCCGGTCTCTGCACAAGACGATTGTACTGCCCGAAGGGGAGGACGCGCGCACGGTCGAGGCTGCGCGAAAGGTAGTTGACGCCGAGATTGCCCGGGTCATCGTGCTGGGCGCGGCTGAAGTCATCAAAGGGTTTGGCGTCAATCTGGAAGGCATTGAGATTATTGATCCCCTTGTGTCCGGCGATACAGAAGAGCTGGCAGAGCAGCTATATACCTTGCGCAAAGACAAGGGTCTGTCACGAGAGCAGGCCGCGGAGCTGTTGCGCGATGAGCTGTACTACGGCGTCATGTTAGTAAAATCCGGCAAGGCCGACGGCATGGTGGCTGGTGCGGCGCACGCCACCAGTGATGTCTTGCGCCCTGCCTTGCAGATTCTGAAAACCGCGCCGGGAATGCGACTGGTCAGCGCATTCTTCGTTATCGTCGTACCCGACAGTGACTATGGCGAGCAGGGCGTCTTTGTCTTTGCTGACAGCGGTCTGGTAGAAAACCCAAATGCTGAAGCCTTGAGCGAAATTGCGATTTCGTCGGCGGATTCCTTTCACTCTCTGGTGGGGAAAACAGCGCGGGTTGCGCTGCTGTCCTATTCAACCTACGGCAGCGCACACAGCGAACTGACCGAAAAGGTGGTGGAAGCGACGAAGTTGGCCCGCTCGAAGCGTCCCGATTTGATCCTGGACGGAGAGCTGCAACTGGATGCCGCCATCGTCGCGTCGGTAGGCGCGGCAAAAGCGCCCGGAAGTCCTGTTGCGGGAACGGCCAATACCCTGATATTTCCTGATTTGAATTCCGGCAACATTAGCTATAAATTGGCCCAGCGTCTGGCACGAGCCGAAGCCTACGGACCGATTACTCAAGGTATCGCCCGCCCGGTTAATGACTTGTCGCGTGGCGCGTCAGTCGAAGATATCGTAGGAGTTGTCGCGATTACCGCGGTGCAAGCACAGTAGCCGCCAAGAGTTTCTTTCCAAAATCAGGTTCGGCAGCAAGGTCAAGATAGTGGAGGCTGCCTTCGATGTCAGCTACGGCGCCGCGTGCCACCAGCTCGGCGCCCGCCAGAGCAGCATTGCCGACCGTATGCACCGACCCTTCCCAATCGCGTGGCAGCAGACCCAATTGGGTAAAGATGTGTTGCGCTACTCCGGCTCCGAAAGCGCCGGCAACGTATACCTGTGTCGGCGTGGACCGAAGCTTTGAGGGGGACAGACACCGTGCTGCCGCCAGCAATTCATCCACTGCTACCCGCACCGCGGCTATCGCCAGTTGCAGCTCGCGGAAAAATAACTGCGACAGCTGGACGCGCTCACTCATACGCCAGACCGCGACCCCACTGTCAGCCACCCATACCGCAGGGTGTGCCGTGTCCAGCAGGCCGTCGGGGTGCAGCGCGCCCTCGTGCAGGGCACGCGCCGTCGCCGTCAGCACTTCAGAAGGCAGCAGCCGCTTTCCGCGCCCGGAGAAAGCCGGACCCGCAGCAGCGGAGGTCACGTGCAGCGTATCGCCAACGCGCAGGAGGATTTCGGCGTTGGTGCCCAAGTCGATGAGCAGTGTCATTTCATCGTCGGCGCCAGTCTGGTTCAGTCCACAGGCCAGCGCCGCCGCCCGCGCGTCACCGCCCACGAAGGCTGCCAGCGGTGGCAGCACACAGATGTCGGCGTCAGGGTAAGCCTCACGCAGGGGACCGGTGTTCAGGATTAGCTCCGAACCCATCGGCGCGCGATAGGGCGCAGTCACAAGTCCCGCGGTATCAGCCCCGGTCAGCAGCGCAGCCATCACCGAGTTGCCCGCAATGACCACACGCGTCAGTTGCGCGGTGTCGTACCGCTCGGCGTTGTTCGGTGGAGTAGGAGGTGGAGTGTTCGGCGTAGTGTCCGGTGTGTTTTGCGGTGAAGCAGCACCCGGCGCAGTGTCTAACACCCTGCCCAGCACCGTACCTAGCGCACTGTCCAGCGCGTCGAGGATACTGTCTTGCCCGGCATTGCGCAGAGCGTCGCGCTGGGTGGCAGCCGTTTCCGCTCCCGCCCCCGTTCTCACCCCTGCACCCGGACCCACTTTCGCGTCCGAACCCGCCGACGCCGCCTCTCCCCCCGAACCCGCCCCAGCACCGACCGCAGACAGACGCGTCACGACATCCAAACCCCACGATTCCTGTCGGTTGGGCGCCGTCGCGCGCGCCAATTCACGGCCGTCTGCGCCCAATAAAGCAACTTCAACGGTAGTCGTCCCCATATCTACAGCCAGTGAATACATATCTGGGTGAAATCAGGCCAAGGCGAAACAGGTCAAGACATCTGCACTGACAGCTCGGCGCCGCCCAACACGTGAACATGCAGGTGGTGAACGGTTTGCCCCGCATCGGCGCCGTTGTTCTGCACAAGACGGTAGCCGCTGTCCGCAATCCCTTTCAGGCGCGCGACCTCGCGAGCCGCGCCAAAAACCGCCGCCAACAACGCCGGATCGGGGTCATCGTTCAGGCTAGCCACGTGCTGTTTCGGAACAATCAGGGTATGTACGGGAGCCTGCGGACTGACATCATCAAAAGCGACGACCAGCTCATCTTCATAGACGAGCGGCACGTCCATTTCCCCGGAAGCGATATTGCAAAAAATGCAGTCGTTCACGTCCTTCATTTCCTTCAAGTCGTTCATGTCCTTCATATCAGTCATGTCGCCCCCTCCTCATGCGTCGTCGTCTGCGGGCGCAATCTGGCCCAACAGGTTCGTCACCTTTTGTTCGGCAACTGCCAGCGTTTCGCTCAACACGCGAATCAGTCCCACGCCACGCTCGTATTCCCGAATGCTGTCTTCCAGCTCCAGCTGTCCGCCCTCCAGCCGCGCTACGATGGCCTCCAGCTCGGCCAGCGACTGGCCAAAGTTCAAGTCCTTCTTTTCCTCGCTCATCTACGTTCCTTTCATCCACAGAGCCTCGCGCCTCATTGCTTGCGCCGCCCATTACCAAACGTTCTGCCCTACCCTACCGGACGTCGTTTGCCCACTTACAACGTCTTTGCCTTCAGTGACCCATCAGCCACCCGCACACGCAATACGTCGCCCGTCTGAACTTTTGTCACGCTGTCAACAACGACACCGGTGTTTTCATCAAAGACCGCCGCATACCCCCGACTCAGCACTTTAAGAGGAGAGAGTGCGTCCAGCGTCCCCACCGCTGCCTTCAGGCGGGCCGCGTCACGCTCTAACCGCGCCTCTGTCGCGCGCCGCAACCGCCCACTCAACCAGTCCAGCGTCTGCGCGCGCTCGGCAAACAGCGCGGCCGCGTCACGGAACAGCGCCCGACTCGCCAGACGTTCCAGCTGCATTCGCTTCACCGCAACCGAGCGCTCCAGCGCCGTTGCCAAGCCTTGCGCAACCAGGGTCAAACGCGCTTGTACCTCTGCCACGTCAGGGCTGACCGCTTCGGCGGCAGCCGTAGGTGTGGACGCTCTCACATCTGCGACATAGTCAATCAAGTTGTTGTCCGGCTCATGACCAATGCCGGTGACCAGCGGTTTTTGCAGCGTCGCGGCGAAACGCACCAGCGCCTCATCGGAAAAGACCAGCAGGTCCTCGAACGAACCGCCTCCCCTCACCAGCAGTATAAGCTCCGCGTCGGACGCGTCGGCTGCTTCCAGCGCGCGGCGGATTTGTTCCGGAGCGTCGGCGCCTTCGACCCGCGTGCCAAAAAACAGCAGCTCTGCCAACGGCCAGCGTCGAGCCAGCGTGCGCAGCACGTCATGGACGGCGTCACCTGCCGGGGACGTCACCAGCGCAATGCGCGCAGGCCATGCCGGTAACAGCTGTTTACGCGCCGGGCTGAACAGGCCTTCGGCGCGCAGCTGTCGCTCCAGACGGGCCAGTTGCGCTCGCAGCGCACCCTCACCGGCGACCTCGACGCGTGCGACCTGAAACTGCATCGTGCCTTTTTTGGGCCAGGCGGAAAACTTGCCTTCAACCTCAATTTGCATCCCGTTTTGTATATCGACGTCCAGACCCGCGCGCACGTTTTTCCAGATAGTGCAGTTCATGACGGCGTCTTTATCTTTCAGGCTGAAGTACAGTGAGGGGTAGCGCGTGCCGGTCGAATCACTGACCTCACCACTAACACGCAAGCGTATCGTTTCCAGCCCGCGTTTCGCGATGTTCATGGCCTCCCCTACCGACAGCGCCGGTTCGCGCGTCGCTGCCCCGTCACCGCCAAGGGCAGAGCCGGACGAAGTATCGTCAAGCCGACGCTCGTTCAACGCCAGAGCCGCGGCGTTGGCGGCTTCGAATTCCGCATCCAGACTCAACTGGCCGTCACTACTCACGGTCTTCCCCTTCATCTTCCCGCTCAAGCGGCCCGACCACCTCGACTGTCCCGACCACCAACTGCCCATCGCGCAGTGACAGTTGCAGCCGTCCATCCAACAGTCGCAGCAAATCCTCGCCAACCATGGCACGACGCCAGCCCCGCAAAAGCGGACTGTCGCCCGCAGCGCCAAGCCTGGCTCCCACTTCAGCCCCAACCCCGGCCGCAGCCCCGGCTCCCGCGCCATCCCCGGCTACAACCTCAACCTCAACCTTACCCTCGCCAGCCCTTCCGCGCCGCTCTCTCCACCACAAGGCCAACTCTTCCAGCTGGGCGCGTGAGGCCAACTGGTTCATCGACAGCAAGTTCTCCCGCGCGCGAGCCCGCACCAGCGCCACCATCAAGTCCACCTCGGCTGCTGACTCGTATTCCGCACGCGCACGCGTTGCCAGCCGCGGCCACCGCTCCCGCGGCATGCCAGCACCTCGTGCCACTGCCGCCAGCACCTCGCGCAACGCTTCAGCTCGACGCAAGGTCACCCCGCGAATCCCGCGCAACGCTTCGACGTTTCTCGGCGCACGTCGCGCGATTTCCAGTACACTTTCATCCGACAACAGCCAGCGTTTCGGCCTGTCCACGCGCGCCGCTTCCACCTCCCGCCAGGCCGCAACCTCGCGCGCCACCGCCAGCTGCGCCGGCTTCAACGCGGACACCCGTCGCAGACGTCGAAACTGTTCGCGAGGTTCGACCACATACGAAGCCGGGTCCGCTTTGCGCGCAAAGTCTTCGTCCAGCCACCTCTCCCGTCCCAGCTCGCACAGCCGCGCCTTCATCACAGGATACAAACGCAACAGCCAGCGCACGTCATCGGCCGCATAGTTCAGCTGTTCGGCGGCCAGCGGACGGCGCGCCCAGTCAGTAAAGCTCTCCGCCTTGCCCAGCTCGACGCCCAACACGCGCGATACCAGCGCCCCATAGCCAATCTGCTCGGGGTAGCCCAGCAAGGTCGCCGCCTCCTGCGTGTCAAAAATCGGCGCCGTCGCCACCCCTAACGCATGATGCAACACCTGCAAATCCTGTCCGCTCGCGTGGAACAGTTTCAGGATGGACGTACTCGCTAATATCTCTGTCAACGGCGCCATGTCCAAACCCGGCGCCAACGCGTCAACCAGCCACAACTCGTCGCCCGCCGCCAACTGCAACAAACACAGCTGGGGCCAATAGGTCTTTTCGCGCATGAACTCGGTGTCCAGCGCAACCACCGACACCTCCGTCGACATGAGCCGCCCGGTGGCTTCGCGCAGCTGCGCCGTCGTCTCAATCAGCTCATACGAAGTGAGTGGGCGAAGCCCAGCCTGCCCCGGGCTTGACCCGGGGTCCATAGCCGCAGCGGACGCCGTCGCCCGAGCCTTCGGGTCGTCCCTATTCATTCTGGCCCGATTCTTCACGGTATTCCTCGTCGCCCGCGCGCCCGACCGCGCGCCAGTTCCAGCTGTCATGGCGGTAGCGAAGGTCGGCCAAGTCATGGGCGGCTCTTAGCTCCGCGTCGCTTAACTGCGCGCCGTCGGAAGCTATCGGACAGTCGGGGCTGCCCTGTGCTTGCGCCTGTGCCAAAAGGCAGTCGGTTAATACGCCACGAAATTCCTCCAGACTACAGTTCAGATATTCGCGCAGGTTCACCACGCGCGAAACATGGGACTTCACGCCTTTGAAGCCCTTTGACTGACGCTCTTTCGGCTTCAGAACGCGCGCCAATACTGACAAATCAGTATCGAATAAAATCGCGCCGTGGTGCATAACCGTATCGCGCCAACGGTACTGCGCGTTGCCACAGATTTTTTTACCGTCAACCTCCACGTCATTGCGCCCAGAAAACGTGGCCTTTACGCCAAATTTTCCAATGGCCTCAATTAGCGGCTGCGTAAAAAAGCTAAAATCCGGTTTAATTGAGCCAACGCCCCGTGTAATGACGCTGAAATTGAGGTTACCGTCATCGTGATACACCGCTCCCCCACCGGAAAGACGCCGAACCAGGGTGATACCTTCGGATTTCAGCACGTCGCGATTGACCTGAGCCTGGGCATCCTGATTGCGACCAATGACGACGGTACGGTGGTTTTGCCATAACATCACCACATCCCGCCCGTCGTCGGCACGCACCAACACCTCTTCGACGGCCAGATTGAAAGCAGGGTCAGTGCTGGTCAGTGACACGAAACGCATACCTCGCATACCTTCTCCTTTCGGTCGAGTGCCGAAACGTAGAGCTTTCAGGCGTCGGCAACCCGCCCGACACACACACACGCCAAACGCACGGGTTCCAGTATAGAACACCCGCAACGCTTCTGATATACTAAACCGCTACGCGTGTATTGAATGTGGACGATTAGCTCAGCGGGAGAGCGCTGCCTTCACACGGCAGAAGTCGCTGGTTCAAACCCAGTATCGTCCACCATCTATTTCTGAATGCAATACGTCAGGTAACCTTGGCGCAGAGTCATGGCAGGAGGCACACACATGGGTGGTATCGCTTTGGCAATTGCAATCGTTTTCATCGCCGGAATTGTGGTATCAGCGCGCCGGCGTTGGGAGGAAAAGGATTTTGTCTTTTATCCGGAGAACACCTCTCGTGCCGTAAAGTCAGCTTTTACCTTCGGAACGGTATCGGCGGTTTTACTGGCGATTCTGATAGGGATTGCCCTCAGTGGAACAAACGACTCCCAGGCAACATACATTGTCAACGGGGCAGTGTTCAAGGGCGGGACGAACTGGATGGTTGTCGTGGTTACCTTTATCATGGGGCTCGGACTGTCCAGTTTAATCATTTTGTTTGTTTCGAATCTGCCGGTAAAACTCTTATATGCCGTCAGTCCGGAAGGGCGTCGAACCAAAAAAGAACAGCTTAAAAAGTTCGAAGAATTGAGGGCGACAGAGGTACCCCCACGATTGGAGCGGAAAAAATCCATTCTCATCCTATTAACAATCCTTACCGGTGGCATAGCAAACTGGTTTTATATAAAACTGTGGTGGATAGGCCTCGTGCAAATCCTGCTCATGGTTGCCCGTAACGTCTGCAGCGCCCGTGGGTTTACCACTTTGAGCTTCATTATGGTTTTTCTCATCCTTGCGGTGTGGGTG
>JAIRWZ010000059.1 GCA_031268615.1 Actinomycetes bacterium
ATCTCTTCAAGCCGCCTACTGGCTATGAGAGCGGCGTCCAACAAGGCATTGTGCCCTATACTGTCCAAGACGGGTTAGATGACGTTAATATCATCAACGTCCTCTACCCCAAAAAGACCTATCCGGTCACCATCAAATACTACAAAGATAGCGAAACAGAAGAGTTCACCCCTCCCTACACTCTCTATCCTGACCGCGTCTATGAAAGCACGGTAGCCCTCGACAGCTCACTGCTCAATCGCTATCGTCCCACTATGGGATACACAGAAGGAGTGGGTACGTCCACACCTGTATACACCGTCCATGATGACAATGGCGGCACTAACCCAAACATCATCGAAGTGAGATACTTTGCCAAGCCGCAAATAGCTCAAATCGTCTATCACAAAGACTCTGCTACCGGACCGGAAATTGGCAGAAGCGAGATATTGCCTGATTTTGTCTACTCAGATGAGATAACACAAACTTCAGCGTTGCTGAATGCTTTTAAGCCAGCGGGATACGAAGATGGCAGGGCGAGTGAAGCGGTTTGGACTATAGAAGATAAAACCATAAACCTCTTCTCTGTCTACTACCCCAGAACTCCTCTCGCCAATAACAATGCTCCGGTGAGTGTACGTTATGAAAAACAGTTACCAGATGGAAGTTATTCTTTTATTGCCACTGACACAGTAGCGGGAGACTGGTTAGTGGGAGATAGTGTTATCTTAACGCCAACACAGATAAACGCACATCAGACGTCAGGATATGAGACAGGTACTCTCATTACTCCTACTCCCTTCACTGTCACTGCCACCGGGACTAACGAACTTGTCGTCAGATATGACCTCTCTTCAGTTATGTGGGAAGTAGCCTACTACAAGGCACTTCCAGAAGGAGGAAGACACTACTTAGGACACGCTCCCTCTCAGGTAGGTACCTATAGCGCAGAACTTACTACAGCTGAGCTAAGCTTTTGGAGAGACTACTTAAAGCCAGGTACAGGTTATAAGAGTGGGACGGTTACTACCACTCTTCCCTTCACACTCGGTCTAAGTGGAAGTAACATCATAGAAGTCCTCTATGAACCTGCTACCTATGATTACACGGTCAACTACTACAAGGTAGATGACGCTTCCACCTTTAGTTCCTATGCGACAGGGGGTATTTTGCTGGGAAGTGCTACGGTACGGGGGGCTTTCTTTGGAGACAGTACGCTGTTGCAAACGGGCAGCGAAGAAGGTCAAACAGACTGGAAGCGACCAAGTGGTTATCACGCAGGAGTGCAGACAGGAGACAGCACCGTAGATGAAGACACTGTTGTAAATGTCATCTACCTCAAAGCAGGAACTACGACAGTCTCTCCTGACAGTACTCCGCTCCCGCCGCTTCCTCCTGACATCAAACTGGACGCTCCCACCGGAGACAGCAGCGCTGTCGCACTGGCAGTGATGGTCACCGTTATTGCCAGCATTTGTCTGAGCATTGCCGAAAGTCGCAAGAAACGTTCAAAGAGATAAATAGGTATCGGTAGGTCAGATGCTGGGGTGGACAGACCTTTTGTCCGCCCCAGGATATAAAAGGGGAACGTTGCCATAAATGTCTCTTATGTGAGACAATCACTTTATGTTTGAGCTATTGCTTACAGATGAATGCGAAAAATGGATAGCCAATCTAAGAGATAAATCCGCGCGTACTCATGTGGTAGCGTATTTGCACAAACTGTCGCGCGGCAACCTGAGCGATTCCAAATCGCTTTCAAATGGTCTGTATGAACTAAGGATACATTACGCTAAGGGCTATCGAGTCTACTACGCACGTCGAGGTAAAGCGCTATTGGTTATCTTGATTGGTGGAACGAAGCAAAGTCAGTCGCGAGACATCGTTAAAGCGCGCAAGATATTAGAGACCTATGATACGGAGGACGGACATGAAACTGCATAAATTTGACCCTGCCAAATATCTTGACGATGAAAATTCGGTTGCGGAATATCTCAATGTAACTGCTCAAATTGATCCCGCAGGGCTAGGCAGTGCGTTAGGTGATGTTGCACGCGCTCGTTCGATGACTGAACTTGCCAGACTAACAGGAATGTCTCGTACCTCTCTGTATCGAGCGCTTTCAGAAAATGGTAATCCATCGTATGCAACCATATGTAAAGTTATTGATGCACTTCATGTTCAAATACGGTTCGTGAGTTCAGAGACCCTCGAAAAAGAAACAGTATCGAAAAGTGGACGTCTCTTAGTTGATCAATCTACTTAGTTGATAATGCTCTAGCGGTAGCGTTGGTTCTGCGCGTTTCGGGGGATAGACTACAATGGTTCGTATGGAGACGGGGCGCGCGCGCTTTTTAGAGCGCCTGAATGAAGCGATTACCACTACTACCGCCTGGGACAAGATTGAGGCGGCGTTGGCTCGCGGAACAGATGCTACGCTCAACATTCCCTCATTTGCGCGCGCGGCTTGGCTGGCGGCTGCCTTTACGGAAAATCCCCAGATTACCTTTGTCGTGGTTCCCACTGGCGTCGAGGCTCGGCGTCTGCAGCAACAGCTGGGCGCTTTGTTGGGGCAAGACTGCGTTTTGTTGTTGCCAGATAGGAGCGACCTGCCGTGGGCGCTGTCCGGACAAGACCCGCGTGAAATTGGCGAGCGGGCTCGTGCCCTGTGGGCGCTTCAGACTGCCGCACCGGTTGTGGTGGTTGTCGGGACGGAGGCCTGTTTGCGCCGCGTGGCGCCGCCTTCGCTGGGAGCGTACCAACCGCTGGTGTTTGAAAGAGACGGGTCGGCCACGTCGTTGCAGTTCCGGGACCGGACAGGTTTGGACGCACTCGCTCAAAATTTGGTGCGTATGGGCTATCGGCGACAGGCAAAAGTGGACGGTGAGGGCAGTTTTTCGCTGGTTGGCGATGTGCTGAACCTTTGGCCGCCGTTGGGTACGCCGCCGGTGCGCGTGGACTTTTTTGACGATGAGATTGAAAGCATTCGAAGCTTTTTGCCCGCGTCCGGGCAGGTCATCGCGAACCTGCCGGGGATAGAGTTGTGGCCCCTGGAGGAATTCATCCCGCGCAGCGTCGCGAAAAAGCTCGTGCCGATTGACGCCTACGTTGGCGATGACGCGCGGGTCTGCGTGTTGGAACCGAAGGCGATATTTGATGTGGCGATGAAACGGACCCAAGCCCTGCGGGAAAACAGCAAGTCCGGCGGAGAGGCTGCACAGCGCGAGGCCTACTATGTGCCCGGTTCAGAGCTAAATTTCGGAGGCACGGCGCGGCTTATCATGCGCACGCTGGCCGGACAGACCGCCGCGGACGCCGAGTTCAAAGCGCGCAAGCCCCACGCCTTTTCCAGTGACGACCAGGTACTGGTCGCCGTGCGCGAGCTGTTGCGCACGGACACAGAACTGACTCTGGCTTTGCCGCTTCGTCGTCATCGCGAACACATCAGTGACCTGTTGATTTTCGCCGGGATTACGGTGGGGGAAACACCGGCTACGGTTACCGGGACTTCGCGCGGCGTGCGCATTATCGACGCTGACGTGCGTGGGGGTTTTATCCTGACTGGCGCGCGTTTCGCCTTGCTGACCACGGCAGAACTTTTTCCTCGCGCGCTGTTGGACGTACCGGAAACAGGTGACGGCGGTGCAGAAGGAAACGGCGGCAACGGCTCCCTCGATGGTTCTGCTCACGCCCCCGGTGGCTCTGGCAGCGCCACGTCCGACCCCACAAAGCTGACCTTTGCCTTCAAACCGGGCGACTATGTGGTGCATAGCACCTACGGCATTGCCCTGTTCACGAAAGTCGCCAAACGAACGGTTGATGGGGTGACCCGCGATTATCTGTGGCTGAAATACGGCGGCGGCGACATGTTGTATACGCCCGTCGACCAGATTGACAAGATTAGCAAATACGTGGGCGCCAACGCATCCGAGCCACACCTGACCCGTCTGGGCGGCAAGTCCTGGCAACGCGCGACGACCAAAGCCCGCGCTGCTGCCAAACAACTGGCCTTCGACCTGGCCGACCTCTATACCCGCCGTAAAGCTGTGCGCGGCTATGCCTACGAGCCGGACACTCCGGCGCAGGCTGAAATGGAGGCGCGTTTTGGCTACGAGGAAACGCCGGACCAATTGGCCGCCATCGCCGACGTCAAGGCAGACATGGAATCTCCTCGTCCGATGGACCGCCTGATTATCGGCGACGTGGGGTATGGCAAAACCGAAGTCGCTCTGCGCGCGGCTTTCAAAGCGGCGCAAGACAACAAGCAGACCATGGTACTTTGTCCGACGACCATTCTGACGCAGCAACATTTCACCCAGTTCAGCGAGCGCTTTGAACCCTTTAACGTCCGCGTGGAGGTCCTGTCGCGCTTTCGCACGCCGGTCCAACAGCGCGAAGCTCTGAAAGGCTTTGCCACCGGAGACGTCGCCGTTCTGATTGGCACCCACCGTCTGCTATCCGCCGACGTCGTGCCCCGTGACCTGGGTCTGCTCATCATCGACGAGGAGCAGCGTTTCGGCGTTGGCGCAAAGGAACAACTAAAAAACCTGCGCGAACAAATCGACGTGCTGGCCCTGTCCGCGACCCCCATCCCGCGCACTCTGCAAATGTCGCTGTCCGGCGTGCGCGACCTGTCCGTCATCGACACGCCCCCGACCGGTCGGCGCGCCGTGCATGTCCACGTCGGCCAATACACAGATGACCTGGTCAGCACCGCCATACGCAATGAGCTGGCGCGCGGCGGGCAGGTCTACTATGTGTCCAATCGGATTGCCAATATAGATAAGGCGAGTGAGCGCGTCCAAACCTGCGTCCCGGAAGCACGAGTGGCCGTCGCTCATGGGCAGATGGCTGGCGCGCAGCTGGAAGACATCATGGAACGCTTTGCCGCAGGGCAACTGGATGTCTTGATTTCGACCACTATTGTGGAATCGGGCATTGACAATCCCCACACTAACACCTTGATTATCGAGGATTCCCAACGTTTAGGTTTGGCGCAGCTGTATCAATTGAAAGGTCGGGTTGGTCGCAGCCATACGGGTGCGTATGCTTATTTCCTCTATCCACCCAGCGCGTCGTTGACGCCGGAAGCTGTCGAACGATTGGAAGCCATTGCTGAATATGATGAGCTGGGAGCCGGCATTAAAATCGCTTTACGCGATTTGGAAATTCGTGGCGCGGGCAGTATCATCGGAAGCGCGCAATCCGGACAGCTGGCCGCCGTAGGCTTTGACCTCTTTGCTTCAATGCTGTCGAATGCTATCGCTGAATCTCGTGGACAAGAAACCGTACAGCGCCCGGACTTGCGCGTCGAGCTGCAAATATCCGCCTTTTTACCGGAAGACTGGATGCCTGAAGTCGATGCTCGCATTATCTGGTATCGACGTCTGGCAGCTGCCTCTGACATCGAGGCAGTTGAAGCCTGTCGTGAGCAAATCATTACTGCTTGGGGAGAGCCGCCAGAGCTTGCGGAGAACCTCTTTGCGCTGACTAAAATCCGTCTGTTGGCACAATCGCTGGGGGCGAGTTCAGTCGAAGTAAGCAAAGGTCAATTACTGATACGTATGGATGCGCCGGATGAGGGTCTATTGAAAGAGCTATCTACTATTGGGATTGTCTGGGATATACGCCGACACCAGGCAATCAAAACAATAAGCTATGAAGAAAATGTGGCATCGCAGGTTTTGCAGGTGTTGAGTGCTATAGTATACGGCGTCGCACGCAGGTGACTGACTACAGACAAGGAGCGTATGTGATATGGATGATGAACTGACAAACGAGACCGATGCTTCCACGGGAGAAAACCTCAGCTGGAATGCTCCTCCTGTCGATTCTACGGAATCGCCGGAACCAGAACCGACCGTTGATTCCACCGAATCGCCGGAACCAGAATCGGTCGTGGCGCCACAGGAACCGGATGAAGTGACGTTGACGTGGGATCGTACGAGTGATGAAGGCGCGGAGCCATCCGAACAAAGCTTGGAAGAATCATCTGTGAACGAACAGACTTCTTCAGAATTGCCGAATTTTGCAGAACCTGGAAAGACAACACACAAGAACCGTATCTGGCTCTTTGCGGGGATTGGCGCGTTAGTGGTCGTTATCGCGGTAGTCGCGGTGGTGTTGTTAAGTAAGAATGGCGGATTTGTCGGGCTGGGCCAAGGGGAGCTGGCCGCAAAAGTCAATAACGAGGTCATTACGGTCAAGCAATTGGATGCGGAAATCGCAAAAATAAAATTGCAAAGTCCCCAAATTTTTGACGCAGAGACCGGTATGGAAGAAGCTGTCGTTCGCAAGAGTTTGTTAGACGAGCTGATTAATCGACTGCTCATTGAAGAGACCGCTGCCAAAGAAGGCATAGAAGTTGGTGACACCGAGGTGCAGGAACAGATTGATTCGATTAAAGCTGGCTATGAAGATGAGGCGGCTTTTGATGAGGCACTGAAGAATGCTGGTTATACGGTTGAGACACTGTCCAGTCAAATCCGCTATGACTTATTCTTGCAAGGACTGATTACAAAGACTGTTCCCGATGATAGCGTGACTGATGCGGATGCTCAGGCTTATTATGATGCGAATAAGACGGAGTTTGTAGAGGCAGCAGGGAAGAAAGCCTCGCACATTTTATTTGATGCTAACGATAAGGAAAAGGCACAAGGTGTTCTGGATGACCTGAAGAAGTCAACCGATCTGGAAAAGGACTTTGCAGAGGCGGCAAAAGAGCATTCGACCGACACAGCTACGGCAGAAAACGGTGGAGATTTGGGTTGGCCTACCACTGGATATGTGGAGGCTTTTCAGGCGGCGTTGGATAAGCTGGATATTGACGAAATATCGAATCTGGTGAAGACAGAGTTTGGCTATCACATCATCATGGCCACCGATGAGCGTCAAGAATCCACCAAATCCTTCGACGAGGTTCAGCAGGAAATCAAAGATCAATTGCTCAACACGAAGCGTAGTGAAAGCTACCAGGAGCTGTTGGAAAGTTTACGCGCGTCTGCAAAAATCGAAATTCTGGATCCGGCGATTGTTGCCTATGACAAAGAGCAGCAAGAAAGCACAACGCCAACGCCTGATTCTAGCGGGACTGATTCAGACAGTGCACCGGTTGAATCAGCGCCCAGTGAGGAAACAACAGCAACGGAGTAAGGGACGGGGAATCGTGAGCGAAATTGTTAATGTATACGCACGTGAGGTATTGGATTCTCGTGGCAATCCAACCTTGGAAAGCGAAGTTACCTTAGCTGATGGCTCTGTCGGCTGCGCTATAGTGCCTTCCGGTGCCTCGACCGGTGCGCTAGAGGCTGTCGAGCTGCGTGATGGCGATTCCAATCGGTACGGGGGACGGGGCGTGTTGCGCGCCGTTGAGCATGTCAACAGAGAACTGGCCGAGGCAATCATTGGCTTAGAAGGTAGTGACCAGCGCAGTCTGGACGCAACGCTGATTGCGGTTGATGGCAGTCCCAATAAAGGACGTCTGGGCGCTAACGCCTTATTGGGCGTGTCTCTGGCTGCGGCGAAAGCGGCTGCTGCTGAATGCAATCTGGAATTGTTCTCTTATCTGGGTGGTGTGAATGCCGCCCTGTTGCCCGTGCCCATGATGAATATTTTGAATGGCGGCGTGCATGCCGACAACAATGTTGACTTGCAGGAATTTATGATTATGCCGCTGGGAGCAGAGAGCTTTTCCGAGGCCTTGCGCTGGTGTGCGGAAGTGTATCACACTCTGAAGAATGTGCTGCACGCGCGTGGCCAGAATACAGGCGTGGGCGATGAAGGCGGTTTCGCCCCGAATCTGTCGTCGAATATGGACGCACTCACTTGTATTATCGAAGCCATTGAGCAGGCCGGTTATACGCCCGGTGAACAAATCGCTCTGGCGCTGGACCCGGCGAGCAGCGAGTTCTTTGACAGCGCCCGTGACGTGTATGTGTTGGCGGGCGAGGGGCTGGAGTTGAGCCCTGCTGAAATGGTTGACTATTACGCGCAGTTAGCCGACGATTTTCCCATTGTGTCGCTGGAAGACGGCATGGCCGAGGACGATTGGGAGGGGTGGCGTTTGCTGACCAATCGCTTGGGCGCGCGCGTTCAGTTGGTGGGTGACGATTTATTTGTGACCAATGTTGAGCGTTTGCGTCGTGGCATTGCGGAGGGAGTGGCGAATTCAATTCTGATTAAGCTGAATCAAATCGGTACTCTCACTGAAACGTTGGATGCTATCGAGCTGGCGCGGCGCGGTGGTTATACCAGCGTGATTTCGCATCGTAGCGGAGAGACCGAGGACACCACCATCGCTGATTTGTCGGTAGCGTATGGCAGTGGGCAAATTAAGACCGGTGCGCCGTGTCGAGCGGAGCGTGTTGCGAAATACAATCGACTGTTGCGTATTGAGGAGCGTCTAGGGCCTTCGGGCGTGTATGCCGGGCGTGAAGCCTTGCGGCTGTAGCTCTGAAACTGCGACCCGAAGGAACGCCAATGCGTATGACGAAGCTGGATGACGAAGAGCGTTTCGGCTCTAGCCTGGCTTCCTTGTTGGATCGCCGTGACAGGTTGGAATATGCCGAGGGTGCTTCTTTCGGCGCTTCACGCCTGTTTCATGGTGTCACCGCGTACCTGCTAAAACACCTGTCTGAACACACCCATGTTCTGGAAGTTGACCCGGCCGCCGGCCTGTTCACGCGTATTTTGCTCTCTCGTCCAACTATTCGGGTTACGGCGCTGGAGCCGGCTTTTGCCTTTGCACAACGCCTGCGTGGTATCGAGACGACAGCTGCCGGACGCCTACGGGTGATAAAAGGTTTGACCGAGGACCTGCCCCCCTTGTCCGGAAATGCACGCTATGGAGCGGCCTTTGTGACCTTTACCTCGCGACGTGGGCGTGGCCTACTGTCGCTGGTCAACGAGTTGTTACCTCTGGTCGAGGGTGATATCTATTTGTTGATGGCCGATGATGGCTCGCTGGATTGGGCTTATTTGTTACGAGCAGCTGGTATGAGTGGCATGAATGCCCGCATTCAGTACTTTGCTGAAGTTGATGAAGACGGTCAGTTGAAATGTGCCGTGGTGCTTACTATTCGTGCGACGGACAGAAGTCGTGGTAATGATGATGATGTTGCCGGGATTCGACTGATTCCAGCTGATGCCTGGGATTTACGCACTCGTGTTGTTGCCGTTCCCTGGCCGGCGCCGCGTGGGGCCGCTACTCGTCTTATGCGTTACTTTCTGTCTGGTGGAGATCGCGGACTGCTCATCAAAACAGACGAGAATGGCATTACGAGACTGTACGGTAATCTGCGAACTGCCGCAAACCGTCTGGCTCGTGGTGAGGTCACCGTGCGGCGTACCGAAGAAGGCGTACAACTGCTGCTGATTCCCAAGGTGGAGGAAGGGGCAGGAAGGCGGAGGGTGACGGTACGTGATACGGGGTCTGGCGGGGTCTGGCGGGGCCACAGCGGAAGGCTTTGATGGTATGGCTAAGGGCAAGGAAGGCAAAGTAACATCGTTGCGGCTTCTGCTGATTCCAGTAGTGCTTGTTGTACTGGCCGTACTCATTTTTGCCTGGTACCGCCCGTCGTTGAAAATTTGGTATCGCGAAGCGCGTCAGGAACGTGTACTGCGCGCGACGCTGGTGGCCATCAGGGATTACAATCGAGGGCTAGAAGAAGAAATAGCTTCATTGGAAACTACGGCGGGTGTTGAAGATTACGCTCGGCGTGAATTGAATTTGGTAGAAGAGGGAGATCACAGTATTGTCGTGACCCGCGACGGACAAATCTTGAAGGCTCCCAACAACAGTCGCGAGGCGGCTGTGGGTGATTTGCCTAAAAGTTACAAGCCCTTCGGGGCATGGACTGCGTTTTTTGACTCGTTGTTTAATGTTGGGAACTGATTGAACGAAGGGAAGAAGGTTATGCCGCGTGTAATCTCCTATACAGATCCTGCTCCAATAGTTACCAAACAGCTAGGACGTGAGCCTCGTAAACCTTGGCGGGTGCTGCAGAACTGCAAGTATGGATTTCCCCAAGTTATCGCCTCTCCGTCAAAGCTGGAGTGCGGAGAACTTTTTCCAACGTGGGCCTGGTTGACCTGTCCTTGGTTGGCGAAGTTGGCCTCAACGGAAGAGAGTGAGGGGGCTTGCGCGCAGTGGAGTGAGAAGCTGCGTAACCAACCCAAAATGTCGGCAAGGCTTTTGGATGTTGACGCAGAGTTGCGTCGGCAGCGTGCTGAAGAAGGTGGTGGGCGTGACCTTTGCGGCGAGGTAGGTATTGCGGGGAATGCCAGTCCGCTACATATCAAATGCCTTCATGCTCATATTGCCTTGCGGTTGATAGGTCTGAATGACCCGATTGGGAAAGAATTCTTTTTGCGGCATCCCCGAACTTGCGCTGACCGTCGCTGCGGAAAGTTTTAAGATGCGGCTGGCTGCCGTTGATATCGGTACTGTCACGACTCGTCTGTTGATTACCGAGGCGGGGGATGGTGACATAGTTGAACTGCACCGTGAAGTCAATATCACCCAACTGGGCGAACATCTGGCGGAAAACGGACGACTGAATCCAAAGGGTTTATCGGCGGTATTGGACGCGCTCGCTTCGTATGCGCAGTTGTGTGAGCAATGGCATGTGGAACGGGTGCGTGCGGTGGCGACCAGCGCCGCCCGGGATGCGACCGACGCCGAGGCGCTGTTTGCAGGCGCGCGTAAGCGAGGATTTACAGTAGAGATTATTTCTGGGGACGAGGAAGCACGACTGTCCTTTGTGGGTGCGACTTGGGGACGAGCCGGTTCAGGGTTGTGTGTGATGGACCCCGGCGGCGGTTCGACGGAGTACGTATTGGGCCGGGTAGACGGGGCAGGCGCGGTCGGTGCGCGCGTGGACTTTGCGCGGTCGCTAAACATCGGGTCGCGTCGTTTGACGGATATGTTCGTGGCCAGTGACCCTCCGACGCCCGGAGAGCTGGCGCGGGTGACGCAGTACGTGGACGCAGCGTTGGCGCCAGTTGCTGACGAGCTGCGTGGGCGTGTGCGCGAGGTCATTGCCGTTGCGGGCACGGCGACACCCATGGTGACTGTAAAATACGGTATCGAGCCTTACAATCCCGCGCGAGTTCACGGGCAAGTCATCACGACCGCCGATTTGGATTTGTTGGTTGGAGCTTTAGCGCGTGTGCCTCTGGCCGAGCGACAAACCATCCCCGGTCTGGAGCCTGACCGGGCCGAAGTCATCGTGGTCGGCGCGCTGATATTGCAGCGCAGTCTGGCCGCATTGGAAATGCCTGCCTTTACCGCCAGCGACACCGACCTCCTCTATGGCATAATACAATCCATCGCAGAATGAGTTTCTCGCGGTGTGTATGTTGTTCGTGTGACGGGGGCGTATTCCAACGGCAGAGAAAGAGGACTTAAAATCCTTAAAGTGTGGGTTCGAATCCCACCGCCCCTACCAGACACCACAGGAACCAATCTGGACTGCGTCAGCACGGTTGCGCTGCGCAGTCACGGCGCTAAGGCCGCTCCTTTGCGCTGCTCACCGCACTTCCTTGCCAGATTGCTCCCTGAGGCGTCTGCGCAATGTCGCACTACGCTTCGCATGCTGTCGGGACCTTTCTGCACTCAAATACCGCCCCAGCCCAGATAGTCACGCAGGAGGCAAAAATGCCTTGCGACCTGTGCTGATTGCCCCCTGAGGCGTCTGCGCAATGTTGCACTACGCTTCGCATGCTGTCGGGACCTTTCTGCACTCAAATACCGCCCCGCCCAAGCAGTCACGCAGGAGGCACAACAATACAGTTGGCTTGTAGGGTAAGTTGGCTTGCCAACTTACCGGCGTTTCACCTGGTAACAGGCGGCACCTTGCCGGAGGGCGGCAAGTTGAACAAGTCAACTTGCCCTACGATGTAGATGGGAATCCTTGCTTGTTCGGGGAGCGGTAGCTTGGCAAAGCCAAGCTGCCCTACACGGTGAATGAAAGTTTTGCCGTTTCCAGCTGAAAATGGTTTTTACGGATTCCCTCCTACTCTGATGATTTTGCCGGCGGTTTCGCAGCGTAGCTTGCCGTTGTGTACGGCTAGGACTCCGTTGACGAATACGGCACGCACTCCTTCGGGTGGGGCGACGGGGTTGCCGCGATGGGAAAAGTCCGCGACTGGGCGCACTTGCTCAAGGTCAAAGGCCACCAGGTCGGCATCGGCGCCCACCTGCAGCCGTCCCTTGTTGAACAGGCCCAGCGCTTTGGCTGGCAGGTAACTGACGCGACGCAGACCCTCGACCAGCGACAGCCCACCGCTTCTGGCAGCCGCGCCCTCGCCACCCCCACCAGTTCCGGCTTCGCCTCTGCCGCACCCAGCCGCGCCCACGCCACCCCCAGCCACGCCACCCCCAGCCGCTCCGCCGCCGTTTTCCGCCGCTCCGCCAGCCCCACCCACGCCATCACCGCGCACCTGCTCGCGCAGGAACTTCACAAAAGTTGCCGCCCCTTGTGGGTGCCCCGCGCCGAACTCGCCTGGACCGATGTCGCTCGTGACCATGACGTCCTCCAGCCCATAGGCGCGCGCAATGTCATCCGGCTGCCCGCAGCGCACGATAAACAGCACTCCAGCCTCGCCGCGCGCGACCAGAAACCGCTCCCGCGTGCCCATGACCTGCCCGTCCAGGCTGCCCCCGATGGCAGTAATGTCCTCATAGCGGTAGCCCGCCTCCGCAAAAGCCTCGTCCTCAAAAATCGGCGAGCCCGCAAACGTCGCCCAATCGGTATACACGCCGCTGTCCACCCACACGTCCGCCCCCCGCGCCCGCCACGCACGGATAATCGCGACCGCCTCGTCCAATGCCGCGCCCACGTACTGATACACCAAATGCGAAATCAGCACGCGCGCCCCCGTCTCTCGAGCCATGCGACAGGGCTGCTCGACCGACTGCCGCGTCGTCAGCCCAACCGTACGCGTATGAATGGACACCGGACGGCCCGCCCCGGCCGCCGCAGACGCCAGCGCCCAAACCTCCTCTTCAGACGCCCCCGGCTGATACTGCAAACCAAATGACAGCCCCGCGACCCCGGCTGCAAAGCTTTTTTGAGCGAGTACGTCCATCGCCGCTATTTGTTCGGGATTGGCAGCCGCGTGATTATCAGTCAGCCCGACAGCAAAGCGCAGGGCGCCGTGGCCAATTTGTGTCAGGTGGTTGACGGCGCTCCCTCGCGCTGCCATAGCTTCCATCCAGGCTTCGGGATGAAAGGGGCTGAAGCCGCAGTTGCCGCTGTAGGTGGTGGTGACGCCCTGTAAAACTTCGCGCCGCGCGATGGAAGCGTCACAGTCGGTGTTGTGGCTGATGGTGGGGTCGGCGTAGTCGTCGCTGATAGCGATGACATCGGCGTGGGCGTGCAGGTCGATAAAGCCGCTGGTCAGCACGCAGCCGCCCAAGTCCATTGTGGTGGCGGCAGGCGGCGCGGCAACGCCATCCGGGTATATGCCGGCGATACGTCCGGCTGAAATGCCTAAAGCTCCGGGTCGGTCAGTGCCGCCGGCGGGGTCAATTAGACGTGCATTGTACAACAAGTAATCCAGCATTGGACGCACTCACTTCCCTTTCTTTGTGCCAGCATTGCTCTTTAGACAGATAGTGCTGACTCGCTGTAATCATCGCTACTTTCGAGCTTTGCTTATTGTACAATAGGTCGGGAATGTATCGAGACGAGGAGGCATGGTGAAAAAATTTCTGGCAGTATGCGCGATTTTGCTCATGTGTGTGGCGTTGGTGGCCTGCGGAGGTGCGGGCAGCGGTAATGACACGGCTGCGGACAGCGGCGGCGCCAAAGACGGTGATACCGTCAAGGTTGACTATACCGGCAAGCTGGAAGACGGGACAGTGTTTGACAGTTCCGAGACGGAAGGCCGCACGCCGCTGGAATTTACGGTGGGCGCCGGTGAGATGATTCCGGGCTTTGACAAGGGTGTCGTTGGCATGAAGGTGGGCGAGAAAAAGACGCTGACCCTGCCACCGGAAGAAGCCTATGGTGAGGCGGGTATCGAGGGCGTCATCCCGCCGAACGCAACCTTGACCTTTGACGTGACGATGGTTGAGATTACGCCTGCAGCTGCGCCGCAATAGCGTCGCGCGTCGGGACAGGTGCAAGAGACACATGCGACAGGACATGTAGGAGGATATGCGACCTGCGGTCATAGGTTTTGAGCTTTACCTCAAACGCAATCATAGGGCGATAGACGAACATCTGGCGTCGTATTTCGTCGGGGGCGCACATCCCGACATGACGCGATATTTGTACGGGCCATTGGCGGAATACAGCGCGAATTCCGGCAAGCGCCATCGCCCACTGATTTGTATGTTGGCCTGTGAAGCGGTCGGGGGGAACCCGGCTTTGGCGCAGCGTAGCGCCGCGGCTATCGAGCATTTCCACACAGCCGCGCTGATTCACGATGACATTGAGGATGGCGCGGCGACCCGGCGCGGGGAGGCTTGTTTCCATGTCAAAGAGGGCGAGGCCTTGGCGATTAACGCCGGAGACTTGGCTCTGTCGCTGGTTACGGGCAGTGTCGTGGCTGACCCAGAGCTGGATGATACAACAAAAATCCGGGTCCTGCGTGAGCTGATTGACATGACGACGCGTACTATCGAAGGCCAGGCTTTGGATATTGGGTGGACGCGCGACGAACGATTTGATTTAGACATTGGTGACTATCTGCTGATGGCTGGGCACAAGACGGCATTTTATTCCGGTGCAATCCCCTTGGCGGTCGGTGCGATTATCGGTGGCGCGGCGAGTGAGCTTGTTGAAGTCTTGCGCTCGTTCGGCATGGCGGCGGGGCTGGCTTTCCAAATTCAGGATGACATTCTGAATCTGGACGGGTCCGACCGCAGCAAAGACTTTCGTATCGACGTCACCGAAGGCAAACGTACCCTGATTATGTTGCACGCGTTGCAAACCTTGGGGTCTGAAGACCGCGCCGAGCTGTTGGGAATTTTGCAGGCGCATACGACCGATGTTGACCGTTTGCACCAGGCGGTGGTATTGGCGCGCCGTGCCGGGTCAGTTGAATTCGCGCGTGACTATGCGCGCAATCTGATAGTTGACGCGAAAGACTGCTTGAGCGCGGCGCTGCCGCCGACGAAGGCGCGCGACCTGTTGCTGTCGATGGCTGACTTTTTCATCCAGCGCAATTCCTAGCGCGTTAGCGCGCCTGTTACCGGCCGATTTCTTCCAGCGTGGGAATGTTTCCTGTACCGGGACTTCCGGTTTCGGGCGCGGGCGCGGCGACCAGACCCGTCATCGGGCGAACTTTCAGCGCTGCCATCATGTAGTTGTGCCAGATTTCTGCCGGGAAAGACCCTCCCGTAACAACACGACCGTGTACATCGTCCATGTCTATCTGTGCCTCTGGGTAGCCCATCCACACGGCGGTCGTAGCGCCCTTGGCCCAACCGACGAACCAGGCATCGCGGTAGCTTTGCGTCGTGCCGGTTTTACCGGCTGTCCAGGTGCCTTCCAGCTCGGCATTGCCCCCGGTGCCACGGGTAACAACTTCATGCAGGACGGATTGTAGCTGCTTGCTGACCTTGGGCGACAGGGCGGAGGAACGAGTGGCTTCGACCGAAGCTGGCTCTCCCGCTGTGCCCTCTGTCCCCGCAACCCCTGGCGCCTGATACAGCAGCTCACCGTTCGGGCCTTCAATCCGGGTAATGCTGCGGGGCTGGACGTACTCGCCCCCCATAGCCATAGCAGTATAGGCGGCGGTCATTTCCAGCGGGGACACGCCGTATTTCAGCCCGCCCAGCGCCAACGCCGGGTCGGGGTCCATGTCCGCGGCAAAGCCCAGAGCTTGCGCCTGCGCGACCACTTTGTCCGGGCCCAGGTCCATGATGAGGCGCGCGTAGACGGTGTTCACCGAATACACCGTGGCCGATTCCAGGGTCATGCGCGCGGACGGCGCCCGCCCGTCGTAGTTATCGACGTGCCAAATGCCGTCTTTGACGGGAGTCTCGTAAGCGCCGGTGTCGTATTCGCGCGACAGGGGAATGCCCACGTCCAGCGCCGCAGCCAGGACGACCGGTTTGAAGGCGCTCCCCGGCTGGCGACGGCCCTGAACGGCCACGTTGAACTGATTGGTTGACCAGTTTTTGCCGCCAATCAGCGCCAGCACAGCGCCGTCGGTCTGCCGCATGCTGACCAAAGCGACGGTGGGGTCCTTTTCGGACTGGAAGGATTTTGCCGCGACTTCGGCTGCTTCCTGTAGCTGTGGGTCCAGCGTTGTCGTGACCCGCAGACCCCCGCGGTCGGCGACGGCGCTGTCGATGACTTTGGGCAGCTGACGCTGTACCAAATCGACGAACCAGGGATAGCGCAGGTCGCTGTTACGGCTGACACGCGAGACTAGTTCCAGCGGAGTGGCTTTTGCTTCGTCATACTGTGTGCGCGTGATGAGGTTTTGGCTCAACATGGCGCTTAGAACTACGTTGCGCCGTGCCACCACCTCGTCCGGCGCCTCATCAGGCTGGTACGAGGAAGGTGCATGCAGCACGCCGGCTAAGGTGGCGGCCTGTGCCGGGGTCAGCTCGCGCGGGGAATTCAGGCCAAACCAGTCGCGCGCGGCAGCCTCGATACCCCATGAGCCGCGACCAAAATAGGCCATGTTCAGGTAGGCGCTCAAGATATCGCGTTTGTCCCAGGCCATCTCGACGCGGGTGGCGCGAATGGCTTCGGTGATTTTGCGCACCAGCGTGCGTTCGTCGTAGTCATACATCATTTTCATCAACTGCTGTGTGATAGTTGACCCGCCTTCGCGCACCCCTCCTGCGCCCGCGTTACGTTGCAGCGCGCGCGCAATGCCGCGCACGTCCACCCCGCTGTGTTCAAAAAAGCGTTGATCCTCTATGGCGACCGTGGCATCCATAATCGTCTGGCCTATGTCGTCGGCGGGGAGGGGTTCGCGTTCTTCCTCTGTGTGCCATTCAGCCAGCAGCGAGCCGTCTGCCGCATAGAACGCGGACGGCTTGGCACTGTTACGCTCGATGTTTTCCAAAGAAATGTCGGGGACGGGTTGCGCGGCTATCCAGGCGACGACAGCCAACAACAACAACGTTGCCGCCGCGACGATTCCGCTGATTATGACGATGAATTTCAGTATACGCTGTCGCATGAAACTGACGATTCCTACCGTGGGGAAGAAAAAAGGGAGGAACCCAACCCTAACCTCACCTGCGAGCTGCGACGGATGGCGACAGCAGGTCTACGGACGGCAGGCCCCGACAAAGTCGCCACGAAATGCCGGCGCGTAGCGCACGACGTCACCAGTTCTAGGTGCGTGAATCATCTGTCCACCGCCGACATACAGGCCGACGTGGTGAATGGGCGACCCGAAAAACACCAAGTCGCCTGCCTGCAAATCCGACCGGGACACCCGCTGCCCGCTGCCGATTTGCGCGCGCGAAGAATGCGGCAGCGATACGCCCACCTGCCGATAGACAAACATCGTGAAACCACTGCAATCAAAAGAGTTCGGTCCCGCCGCGCCCCAGCGATACGGCGCGCCCAGGTACTTCTTCGCGATACTGACGACCTCGGACCGGGGAGCCCGTGTCGGGGGCGGGAACTGCTTTCCGCCGCCCAGATAGGACCGCGACGCCGCATTGCGACGCGCTGCCGCTGCCGCCGCTGCTGCCTCGGCACGTTGCAGCTCTGCGACTTCAGCCTGAATGCCGCGCAGCTTTGCCTTGCGCTGCGCCAGGTCCTTTTCGGCGTCGTTTTTGATGGACTTCATCTTGTTGTTGTGGGCTTTCGCGTCGTTTTCTGACGCGACCAGTTCTTTCCGCAGGGCCTTTGTCTCGCGCCGCAGGTCTTTCAGCTCAACCGACGACGAAGCGTCGGCGCGGTTCATATCGCTCAACAAATCCCAAATCGCCGCGAAATCGTCGAAATCCTGCGCACCTAACAAGACCTCTAAAAACCCAGCCGGCCCGTCGCGGTACATATCATTGGCGCGCGTGTTCAGGTGCGTTTGCACGACCTTCAGGCGCTTCTCGGTCTTTTTCAGTTTTTTGTCGGCTTTTTTGCGCTTGGCGATGGCTTCGTTATAGGCGATACGCGCCTCGTTATAGTTCTCATCGGCCACGTCCAGCTTGTCATCCAATGCGGCAACTTCTTTGGCGACCTTGGCCGCCTGAGCTTTTTTCGTCGCGGACGTAGGCGCCGCCACCGCCAGATGTGGCGCCACCGCGCCAGCCAGCATGCTCAAAGCCAGCGCTCCGGCCAGTATGCGTCTCGCCATGTCCTCTACCTGTCGTGCCATCGTTCCCGCCATTCTAACCATTTCCCGCGAAATCCACCCACCAAACCGTCCTAAAAAGGTGAATCCCTATCGGTCGTTCGTCCCTACAGTGTATCAAAAAGTTCAGGCGAATGCCATGCACAGCGCGTCCACAATCGACGACGCGATGTGTTGCGGTCCGGGTATGGCGCCCGCCAGCAACAGTTTCGCCGGAATGCCTATCATAATGCGGCGATTCTGGTCGGCGGCAGGCACGTTACCGGCTCGTTGCGCAACCCGCACATCTTGCGCCAATTTCGCGGTGTCTGCGGCGTATACCAAAGCTGTCGGAGACGACAGATGAGTGAGTGCGTCCAAACCTACCGCAACGACCGACAGATGAACCCCTGCCGGTGTCCCCCCATCCGTTGTCGCCGCGTCTACCAGATTGTTTGCCCGCCGTGCCACTCGCTCGCACGCGACGCATTCTGCCACGAAGGTGAACTTCACCCGCAGCAAGGTGGCTGACC
>JAIRWZ010000117.1 GCA_031268615.1 Actinomycetes bacterium
ACCTTGTGGTGACCATCGCAAAAGTCATCCCGCTCATTTTGTTCGCGATTGTGGTCGTTATTGCCTTTAACTTCCAGCAGTTTTCATCGACCTTCCTGGGGGGCCTGGAAAGGATTTCCTGGGCGGCCGATGTGGGGGGCATACCCTCTATTTTGAACCAAGTGAAGTCAACCATGTTGGCGACGGTCTGGTCATTTATTGGCGTCGAAGGCGCCGTGCTGTTTTCCAGCCGCGCGCGCAACAAAAAAGACGTCGGCAAAGCTACCGTTATCGGCTTGCTGTCCGTCATCGTACTCTACATGATTTTCACTATTTGTTCGCTGGGCGTCAAAACCATTGATGTCGGCGCGATTAAAACCTTCCCCGCCACCGCCTACATTCTGGAGTCAATTGTCGGCACCTGGGGAGCGGTTATCATAAATATCGGCGTCATCATCTCGATTGCCGGGGCGTGGCTGGCCTGGACGATGTTTGGCGCAGAGACGCCGTATCTGGCGGCTCAACAGGGTTTGTTTCCCGAAGGATTCGCGAAAACGAACGCCAAGGGGACCCCGACGCTGTCTCTGCTCGTCAGCAATCTCATCGTGCAAGCCTTTCTGATTATGGTCTATTTTGCGTCCAGCGCCTACGAGTTTGGCTATACGCTGTGTTCGTCGGCCATTCTTTTCCCGTATCTATTCAGTGCCTTCTATCAGTTTAAGTACATGCTGCAGACCAAGGACATTACGAAGGGGCGGGTCGGCCAGTTGGTCATCGGTGCTGTCGCGTCCATCTATGCCATCTGGCTGTTTTATGGCGCGGGCTGGAATTACATGGCATTTACCTGCCTGCTCTTTATTCCGGCTTTGGGCGTGTTCATCTACCATCAAATGAAAAAAGGCGTGAAGCCCATCATGAAAGCCTATGAATGGTTCTTTGCTGTCCTGTTGAGTATTTTCGGTGTCTTTGGCTTATTGCTGGTCATTAACGGTTTTTTCAAACTCTTCCCGCAACTGGAACTGTTCTCATAACTTCAACTACCGAAGTTATAAGCAGAAAAGTAAGGAAAAGACCCCGTACCGCTACGGGGTCTTTTCGTGAAATCTGAAAAACGAAGTTCTTCGTCCCCCTTGCCCTACTGGGTAAATGACACTCTTTATCGACAAGCAGTGATGGACCCCCGGTCAAGCCGGGGGCAGGCTCAATACTCACTTCTGTTATTTTGCAAAAATTGGCTTGACAGGAGTTGGGGAAGCTGTCAAACTACTGCGCTATGACAACCGAATAGCCGCAGAAGAAGAGTAGTAGTCGCGTGAGCGCGCTCCAGAGAACCGACGGGGCTGAGAAGTCGGTGCAAACGGCGGGCGATGAATGGGCTTCGGAGGCACTGTTGCAACGGTAATCTGCTTGGGCGATGGATAGGGCTCATCCGGCGATTACCTACTAGTGATGGCGGGGTCCCCCTCGACAGCGGGGAGCAAGTATAAAGGGTTCGGCCCAGTGGGGGTCGGTCCGAGTATTTGGAGAGTGGACGGCAAGTTTTGAGGCTTGGCGTCAACAGGGGTGGCACCGCGGGAGTTTACTCTCGTCCCTTGCAGGGACGGGAGTTTTTTGTTTGTTATCGACCCTGCAGACGACGAGTGAGCGAGTGAGTAGGAACGTAGGCGCCAGCACTGGAGGCAAACGTGGAAAGACCGGCACGTCCACAGAAAAGGAGAAGGGTCATGAGTACACAGGCGAAGGCGACGACATCGACGGGTGTGGCGGCGGCGAGCAAGCACGAGCTGAACCGCTTTGTTCTGGCAGAAAGCGAGTTGCCAACGGCGTGGTATAACGTTCAGGCAGACTTGCCTGAGCTGCCCGCGCCCTATTTGGACGCGGAGGGCAACCCTGCCCGCCCGGAACAACTGGCGGCGATTTTCCCGCCGGACCTTATCGAACAGGAAATGACGACTCAACGCTACATTGATATTCCAGGGGCGGTTATTGACGTTTTGCGTACCTATCGCCCCGGTCCTTTGACACGGGCGCGCATGTTCGAGAAAGCTCTGGGACTGCCGGGCAACGTCCATATCTACTACAAATACGAAGGTATTAACGCCAGCGGTTCGCATAAGGCTAACACGGCCATTCCGCAGGCCTACTACAACAAAAAGGCAGGCATTACGAAACTGACGACCGAGACCGGAGCGGGACAGTGGGGTAGTGCCTTGTCGATGGCCGGATCCCAGTTGGGACTGGACATTGAAGTGTTTATGGTCGGCGTCAGTTATGACCAGAAGCCCTATCGCCGCATTTTCATGGAAAGTTTTGGAGCGAAAATCCATCGCTCTCCGACAAGGCTGACTCACGCGGGGCGTGCGGTGTTGGAGGAAACCCCCGAAACTCTGGGCTCGCTGGCCATCGCTATTTCCGAGGCCGTTGAAATCGCGGCTATGAGTCCGGACACCAACTACAGTCTGGGCAGTGTCTTGAACCATGTTTTGCTGCACCAAACTATTATTGGACAGGAAGCCATTGCCCAGATGGAATTGGCCGAGGATGAGCCGGACGTAGTGATTGGTTGCTGCGGCGGCGGATCCAACTTTGGCGGCATTGCCTTCCCGTATTACCATCGGCGCCTGGAAGGAAAGACGAAGGCGCGTCTGCTTGCAGTCGAGCCAAAAGCCTGTCCATCATTGACCAGGGGCGAATATCGCTACGACTTTGGCGATGAGGCCAAAATGACGCCACAGATGATGATGTATACCTTGGGTCATGATTTTGTGCCGGCTGGAATTCATGCCGGAGGCCTGCGTTACCACGGGGATTCACCGCTGGTGAGCAAGCTCTACAATCTGGGCGAGATTGAAGCGGTATCCGTACATCAGACGGATTGCTTTGAAGCGGCGCTGGCCTTTGGACGCGCGGAAGCCTTGCTACCGGCGCCTGAATCCTCTCATGCCATTGCCGCGGCCGTGGCGGAAGCGCGCGCGGCCGCCGAAGCGGGAGAGAAAAAGACGATTCTGTTCAATTTGACCGGGCATGGTTTTCTGGATTTGGCGGCCTACGATGCCTACAATAAGGGGACTTTGCAGGACTACGACTTTAGCGCTGGAGCGCAAGCGGGGTAGCGCCAGCCGCCTCATAAAGGGCAAGGTACTGCGGGATAATCGTTTCCAGCGTGAAATGAGCGCTGGCGTACTCGAGCTGCGTGCGGGCAAGTTCCGCGCGCAGCTCTTTGTCTATGGACAGAGACTCGACCAGGTCCGCCACCGCCTCGGCGGTAGCTTCGTGGGCCAGGGCGCGCTCGTCCAATACTTCGTCGATGATACCGCGGGTGCGGGTTCCGGCAATGGGCACCCCGGCGGCACAAATCTCCATTAGTGAACGTGGCAGGCCTTCGCGCTCTGACACCAGTAGTCCCAGATTGCAGAGCTTCAACAATTCCCGCAAAAGTTCATGGGAAATTTGCCCGGTAAAGCTAACGGGCAGGTTTTCGGCGTCTACGCGATTGTGCAGCTGCTGGTCCAATGGTCCGGTGCCAACAAAGAGGAAACGCAAGTGAGGACTGGTGGCAGTGAGAAGGGCAATGGCGTCCAGCAGCATGTTGTGGCGCTTGTTGTCGTTTAGCTCGGCGATGGTCACCACCGTGAAGGCTTCGGGAGGCAGCTGATATTCCTGACGCAGCTGGGCTTCGCGGTCGGCGGACAGAGGCTGGGGTGTCCAGTCGCTTAGCTCTATACCAATGCCGTCAATGCGGTGCAAGGTTGCGCGTGTTCGCCCGTCCACCCCGGCAATGGAGGCCAACAGTTCGCGTGCCGAGATTTCGTCCTCATCATTCATGACAATCAGGTCGTCGGTCCAGTGCAGGCAGAGCTGTTCCGCTCTGCGAAACAGACGTCCACGTCGTGCTTCGCTGGCGTCCTGCGCCCGGTAGAAATGGAAGCCATGGGCGGTGTGTATCATGCGCAGCCCTGTTGTCTTTCGCAAGGCGAACCGGGTCATGAACGAAGCGATGGGAGTATGCACATGAACGACATCATAGCCGCGCGCCGCCACCAGGCGCCGCAGCCGATGCGCGATGCGGGGATAATGGCGAAACGAAGAGAGCTTACGCGACCATTCTACGTCAAACAAGGCGTCAAATTCGCCTTCCAGTCCGGGCCAGGCAGAGGCGCCTGCCGACAACGCGTCAACCTGCCAACCCTGGGCGCGCAGGGCACGCGTCAGTGGCAACAAAAAGGAAGTCAGCGTAATTGGTACGGTGGTGACAACCAGCACCTTTTTATCAGAATCTTTCATACAGCACAGTGTATCACGAACCTTTGCAAAATCCGGCTCCAAACATATCACAAACAGGTTACGTCCGCCGCTGACCTGCTTGTCGCCATCGCGCGAAAGCACTAGACTAGGCACATGATGAGTACACACACAAATCCCCCCTCGCCCTTCCCCCTGACGCCTTTGTTATCGACCGACGCCGCGCCTGGCGTCTACGATTCTTTAGTCGATCAAACGCGCCGGGCAGTGCATGACGCCGGATTTTCCCATACGCTCATTGGGCTGTCTGGTGGCATTGATTCGGCGCTGACCGCCACCATCGCCGTTGACGCTTTGGGTGCCGCGCATGTTCACGCTGCGTTGATGCCTTCGGCCATTTCTTCGCCGGGCAGTCTGCGCGACGCCGCTGAGGTCGCCCGGCGACTGGGGATTGCGACCCACACGCTGCCCATCGCAGCGCTGCTGGATGCCTTTACCACGACACTGAACCCGGTCTTTGACGACGCGTCCACGCCAATCGCGGACATCACTGTCGAAAACTTGCAGGCTCGTATCCGCGGCGTTCTGCTCATGGCGCTGTCGAACCAGTTCGACTGGTTTGTGCTGGCCACCGGGAATCGAAGCGAAGTGCTGACCGGCTATGCCACGCTGTATGGAGACATGGTCGGCAGTTTTGCTCCGCTGGCTCCGCTGCTAAAAACCTGGGTTTGGCAGCTGGCTTCCCTGCGCAATGCGCGCGCGCGCGCGGCGGGGCAGTCCGCGCCCATTCCGGACGCCGTCATCACCAAAGCCCCGTCTGCCGAGCTGTCCGTAGGCCAGACCGACGCGGCGGCATTGGGCGACTATGCCGATTTGGACGCGGTACTCTACCAGGTCACCGTGCTGGGCACGTCCCCGGACGACCTGCCCTCGCTGGGTTTTGACGCGGCCTATGTCACGGCAACGCTGGACCGCATGCGCTCCACGCAGTTCAAACGTGACATGGCTTGTCCGGGAGCTACGCTCGCTCTTCCAAGGGAAGTTTTCCATGAGTGAGTACGTCCATAGTCCCCAGTCTGACCGACCTTCCACCTCTTTTGTATTCCAGCGAGTCCCCGTTGACTTAGCGCCTGACGAGCTGTATCACCTGGTCTTTGAGGAACTGTACCGGGATTGGGAGGTGCAGTTCAATCAAAACTGGTACGAAGCTGAACTTGGCGGTAGTTTCTTGCTCCTGCGCGATGGGGCTTTTGGGGCAGACAGCGCGTTACTCGGCGCGCTTCGTCTCATGCCGCACAAGGCGAGGGAAGCGGAAGGTTTGCAGATTCGGCAGGTGGTCGTTAACCCTCTGCACCGTCGTGGGGGTATCGGACGTGCGTTGATGGAGACTGCCGAGGCCATTGGTCGTAAGGAGGGTCACCGCCGCATGTGGCTAAAGGCGCGCGAACCCGCGTGGGGCTTTTACGAAAAGCTAGGCTATCGTTCGGTCAGCGGAGTGTATCTGTCACCCCTGACCAAAATCCCCCATCGCACCATGGAAAAAGTCCTGTAGGCCTTCAAAGATAAACCTCCTAAAGTCAGGCAGGTATGGACGTACTCACTTATTAATTCTGATAGACTGGTGGCGTCATGAACCGCGTCATGAACCAATGAGAGGGAAGGGGAGGACCATGCCAAAGATTAGTGCGGCGGATGTGGCTGTGCCGGCGGATGTGTCGGCTGAGGTGCGCGAGACGTATGTGAAGAATTATCTGAAGGCGACGCGTGGAACCGGACGGTTGATGCTGTTCGCCTGCGACCAAAAGATTGAGCATCTGAACGATGACTTTTTTGGGACGGGGATTTCGATTGCTGACGCAAAGCCGGAGCATTTGTTTGAGATTGGCTCGCAGGGTGTTGTGGGTATTTTGGCAGGTCAGCGTGGTTTGATTGCGCAGTATGCGCCGGATTATCCCGACATTAACTATCTGGTTAAGATGAACAGCAAGACCCATCTGGTGAAAAAGGACCAGGACGACCCCTATTCGCCGCAGCTGTATTCCTTCGAGGCGGTGCTGGAGCTGATTGCCAACGGCGTGAATGTGGTGGGCATTGGCTACACCATTTATCTGGGCAGCGAATATGAGGCGCAGATGATGGCCGAGGCAGGGGAGCTGATTGCGCAGGCGCACGCGGCGGGTTTGATTGTCGTGCTGTGGATTTATCCGCGCGGCAAGGCGGTGGGCGATGAGAAAGACGCGCACTTGATTGCGGGCGCGGCGGGTACGGCGCTGTGCCTGGGTTCCGATTTTGTGAAGGTTAACCCGCCGAAGGGCGACCCCTGTCAGGACGAAGAGCTGGCGGCGTTGGTGCCGTTGGCGGACGGGTCCAATATGCTGCCGATTGAAGATGTGGCGACCGAGTTGAGCGCGTCGCAAAAGTCAGCGGCGAAGATTCGTGAAGCGTCAGCGGCCAGCGGACGCACCGGGTTGGTCTGCGCCGGTGGCTCGACGGTGGCGCCGGAGGTCTTTTTGTCGCAGTTGTGGGACCAGATTCATATTGGTGGCGCGCGCGGCAACGCGACGGGGCGCAACTTGCATCAGCGTTCATTGGATGAGGCCGTGCGGCTGACGAAGGCGATTTCTGCGATTACCCTGGGAGACGCTAGTGTCGAGGAGGCGCTGGCTGTCTTTGCGGGCACAAAGGACTTTGCGCTTTGAGCGATTACCTGCGTCGCCGCTACGAGGAATTCCACGATATCGGGCGGGACCTGTTTGTGTCCGGCCTGATATCGTCGCACGGCGGCAATTTGAGTACCCGCGAAGGCGCGCGCATTTTCATCACGCGTACGGGTTCGCAGCTGGGGCGTCTGCGCGAAACGGATATCGTCGCCGTGCCGTTTACAGCGGCGGGTGTGGCGGCGGCGGGTGTGGCTGGTGCTGGTGCGGCTGGTGCTGGTGCGGTTGGTGCAGCTGGGAATGGTGCGGCGACTGGGGCTGGGAGCGTTGACGCTGACGCTGACGCGGGCGCTTCGGTGGAACTGGTGGTACACCGCGCCCTGTACCAGGCCTTTCCGCAGGCCGGGGGCGTGGCGCATGCGCACTCGCCGCATAGTGTGTTGGCCACCTTAGAGGTGGACGAGTTGATACCGCTGGACAGCGAGGCGAAGCTGTGCCTTCCTCGCGTTCCTGTGGTGGAGGCGACTAAAACCATCGGGTCTGCGGAAGTAGCCGAGCTGTTGCCA
>JAIRWZ010000058.1 GCA_031268615.1 Actinomycetes bacterium
GTATGAACTAAGCTTTCCCGCGGTCTTGGAAATCTTAAGTCTGGGTGGCATTCATGTATGCGCCGATGAGCGCGGTGAAGATGAACCGATTGTCATGGGTGGGGGACCGGCGGCCTGCAATCCCGAACCGGTTGCGGATTTTTTTGATGTAATCTTCATAGGAGAAGGAGAAGCAGGCATTACCGATATCGTGAAGGCATACCTCGCGGCTGACGACGCTGGCGACCGTATCGGGGACGATATGTCCGCACGTCCGGTTAGTCGGAAACAGCGCTTGCAACAGCTCGCTGCCATCCCCGGCGTCTATGTTCCAGCCCTGCGTCCGGCGCGGGTAATTCGCCGCACGCTGGATGACTTCGCCGATACAGAACTTTTGACTACTTCTGCCATTGTGCCCTACGCTGAACTGATACATGACCGATTGACCGTAGAAGTACAGCGCGGCTGTACGCGGGGTTGTCGCTTTTGTCAGGCGGGCATCATCTATCGACCAGTACGTCGGCGCGACCCGGACGCTATCGTGCGGGCTGTTGTCAACGGCATTGAACGCACGGGTTTTGACGAGGTCAGTTTGACGTCGCTGTCCACAGCTGACTATCCTCATATTGATGAACTGCTGCGCCGATTGAAATTGCGTTTTCAGGGCAGTGGGGTAGCCATCAGTATTCCCTCGCTTCGGGTCGATAGTTTCTCTGTCGATTTGGCGCGTATCCTTAGCGAGGGCACTAAAAAGTCCGGCTTGACCTTTGCGCCCGAGGCTGGCAGTCAACGTCTGCGCGACGTCATCAACAAAAATGTTGATGAACAACAGCTGCTGGATACCCTCGCCTATGCCTTTGCTGCTGGTTGGCGCCGCGTGAAGCTGTACTTTATGATGGGGCTGCCGACAGAGACCGATGAAGACATTGTCGCCATCGGCCAGATGGTAGAGCGCTGTCTGGCTGCCGCTAAAGAAGCCTGCGACCCCCAGCAGCGAGGCGCCGTGCAGCTGTCAGTCAGCGTGTCAACCTTTGTGCCCAAAGCCCACACGCCGTTTCAGTGGGCGGCGCAGCTGCCCCCGGTTGAAATCCAGCGGCGCCAAGAGCTACTGCGCGCCTCAATGCCGCACAAAGGCGTGAAATTATCCTGGCATGATGCCGGAGCCAGCTTTGTCGAGGGTGTGCTGGCGCGTGGCGGACGCGATCTGGCAGTGGTTATTCAAGCGCTTTGGAGCGCTCGTCCGCAGGCTGTCTATACCGACCACTTCGACCTTGCCGACTGGGAAGGCGCTTTCGAGTCCTGCGGCATTGACGCCGAAAGCGCCTATTGCCACAACCGCGACGTGACCGAAGCGCTGCCCTGGGACTTCATTGACATTGGCGTAAAACGCGACTGGCTCCTTGGCGAATACGAAAAGGCTCTGTCAGGGGATACCACCCCCGACTGTGCGTCAGGCCCCTGCTCTGATTGCGGCGTGTGCCCATGAAAGGGGAGTTTCGGCTGCGGGTTGCTTATGCGAAGCAGGGGCGGGGCAGGTGGCTCTCGCACCTGGAAGTTACCCGCGCGCTGGGCAGAACGGTGCGGCGCAGCGGCTTGCCCTTGGCGGTCACGCGGGGTTTTCACCCTCACCTAAAGCTGGCGACAGGTCCCGCGTTAAGCGTCGGGATAGCGGCGCTGCGGGAATACTTCGATTTGTACCTGACCGATTACGTGCCAGCAATGGACGCACTCACTTATTTGCAGGACGCACAGGCGGAATTGCTGCCCATCAGTCAAGCGGCCTATGTCAACGGGTCTTTGCCGTCCCTGAATGCGGCCATCGAATTGCAGGAAATCTGTGCTAGGATACAATCAGCGGGGGGCGATCCCCGGCAGTTGGAAGCGGCGTTTGCGGACCTGAGGACTCGTGAGCGGCTGGAAGTAGAGCAAAAGGGAAAGACCAAAGTTTTTAATCCGACCGTCTGCATCCCGAAGGATGCCAAGGCGGTGCGAAAGGACGATACTCTGAGCCTGGAGTTTTGTCTGCGGATTAGCCAAAGTGGGTCGCTGCGACCCACCGCTCTGCTTGCTGCGCTGTCACGGGAGATGGACTTCGGTGCCGCGACGTGGGAATTGGAGCGGACCGGATTGTTTGTCATCGACGATGAGGGAGTCTGGGTCGCGCCGCTGTAAGCGTTTGGGCAGGTGAAGGGCGGTGGCAACAGGTGGCTAAACTGACGCGCGAGATGTTAATCTCGCAGGACAACATGGAAACACGGGTCGCGCTGGTAGAAGACGGGCAGCTGGTCGAGCTGTTTATCGAACGTTCCCGACGCAGCGTGGTGGGAAATATCTATCTGGGCAAGGTCGCCGATGTTCTGCCGGGCATGCAGGCGGCCTTTGTTGATATTGGGCTGGAGAAAAACGCCTACCTTTACGTGGACGATGTCCGGCTGTCGTCTGAAGAAACACGCGAAGCGCGCAGCATTTCTTCCCTGCTGTCGGTCGGCCAGACCGTGATGGTGCAGGTCATCAAAGACGCTATGGGTACCAAGGGCGCCCGTGTGTCGATGGAGTTGTCTATCCCCGGTCGCTATCTGGTGCTGACGCCCATGACCTCACGCCGCGCCGTGTCCAAGAAAATCGGGGACGCGCGCCGCGAACGCCTGCTGGATTTGATGGAGGCGCAGCTGCCGCAGGACACGGGCGCCATTGCGCGCACCGTTGCCGACGAATCTGACGACGGCGACATCGCCAATGATATCAACTTTCTGTCCCGGGTATGGCTGCGGGTACAGCGTCAGGCGCGCGAGGTGGTTGCGCCTGACATTTTGTATACCGAGATAGATTTAGCAATGCGCTGCGTGCGCGACATTTTTTCGGCTGACTATGACAAGCTGGTCATTGACCACAAAAACCTCTACGAAAAAATCATGTCGTTCATGCGTCGGTCGTCACCCCAGCTGACCCGGCGGATTCAACTGTATCGCGACAAGGGCAAATCGCTGTTCGAGGCCTGGAAGCTCGATGAAGACATAGCCCAGTCGTTCCGACGCGACCTGCCGCTGCCTTCGGGTGGTTTTCTGGTAATTGACAAAACGGAGGCGTTGGTGTCTATCGACGTCAACACCGGCTCATTCGTGGGGCGTCGCAGTCTGGAAGACACTCTGCTGAAAACCAATCTGGAAGCGGCAGCCGAGGCCTGCCGCCAGCTGCGTCTGCGCGATTTAGGCGGCATTATCGTCATCGACTTTATCGACATGGAACACGAGGCCAGCAAACGGAAACTGCTGGACTGCCTGGCCGAATTGCTGCAACGCGACCGTGTGCGCACCAAACTGGTTGGTCTGGACAGTTTGGGTCTGGTTGAAATCACCCGCAAAAATGTCAGCGACGGCCTGTTCCAGATGATGACGGAACGCTGCCCCCACTGTGACGGGCAGGGCAGGCGTCTGTCGCCCTTGACCCGTCGCATTCAAATCGAGCGCAACATTCGCGCCTGGGTAGCCCGGTCGAAGGCAGCGTCCTTCCTGTTCGCCGTCAGCCCCGGCAGCTATGCGATAGTGACCGGGGCCGGGGTGAACCTGGCGGCCAATATCAAAGCCGATACCGGCAAGGAAGTACGCCTGATTGCCGAACCTGGTCTGGGTTTGACCGAAGCGCTCTGTCTGCTGGAAGGCGACCGTCCCGCCCGCCCCCACCTGGATTCGCAACTGTTCCTACGCCGCGGCGCAAAGTCGAATAAGTAAACACACAATAAGTGAGTACGTCCATTCCTGGTTTTGAAACCCGGGAGCGGTCTGTTACGACAGCGGTCTGTTATGATGGTGCCATTCGTGGACCCGGGCAGACGGGACTACTCGTGAGAGAGGATGGTGTGACGTGCGTATACGCATGCGACGTTTTGGGGCAATTCTGTTGGTACTGGCGCTGGTGTGTATCGCTTTGCCAATGGCGGCCGCCGCCGATGGTTTGCCGGTCATTTCGTTTTACGGTGGAGAGTTGAAATCGGGCGAATACTATGGCACCTATGTGTATTCCAGTTTTTCTCTGTGGTTTAAGAGCGATACCGCAGGTTTTTCCTTTACTCCCGGGGATGTTGTGGCAACGGTAGGCAATACGTCGCTGTTTGCCGTCCAGGGGGTTGGGATTCCCAGCTCTGAGGGCGGTCGGGATGGCGCGGTTATGTTGAATTCGAAAGGAAAAACCGGGATAACGAACCTGACTGTTCGCAGCAAAAGCAATAAGTTTGCTCCTCTGACAACACGGATTGGCGTCATTTCTGGGGTTGAGGGATTTTCGCTTCTGACAACACGGGTTGAAAAGAATGGAAATGTTGCCTATGTTAAACGCGGCAAAAGCCTGAAGTTGTATACCTATGCGTACTCCCCGGTTTTGGGTGATGACGACTATGCCAGTCCGTACCCGATAGCAGGTTCGCGATTCAAATGGAAAAGCAGCGCAAAAAGTGTCGCTACCGTCAGCAAATCGGGCACGGTAAAAGTAAAGAAAAATGCCAAAGCGGGAAAATACACGACAATTACCGCGACCTACAGGACTGAAGTTGAGGGAAAGAAAAAGACGCTGACAGTAAAATATAAGATTTATGCGGCTGGCAAGGCCGGTAAAGTGTCAAAGCTGACGAGAATTGGTCCGGCGACGGTGGATATCGTAGCAGGGAATTCAGTAGCTGCTGGCTTTTACAACGTCAAGTTCAAGGGCACGGCTTTGAATACGGTCAAATACAAGAGTTCCAATACGGCGGTTGCCACGGTGAACAGCCTCGGATTGGTAAAGGCAAAAAAAGCCGGAACGGTAAAGATTACTTTGTCGTGCGGGGGCAAGAAGTTCACAAGGACGCTGAACGTGTTGACGCCGCAACAATGGGTTAACGGGGACTAGCTAAACGGTGCCACCAATCGGGGGGGGGCGTGTGGCAAAACGATGCCACACCCCGCAGCGGCGCCTTCCGCCACACTGCTCCAATTGGCACATCGCCCCATAGGGACACCTTCCGACCTGAAAGGTCGGTTGGTGTCTGCCACCCGGCAGTAACCGAGCGGACAGCAATCCACCACAAAGCGCACGTATTGCTGTCCCTATAAGACCTCTTGTTGCGCATACTCGACTTGTTGGTGGTCTGCTATGATAGTGCGCGTTGGATGGCGATTTGGCCTGATGGTCCGGACTAAGAGGAGATATGGTGAGTACCAAGCTGACTGGATTGAAGTATGATGTAGCTGACACAGCGCTGGCCGACGCGGGGCAGGCGCGGGTTGAATGGGCGGCGGCCGATATGCCGGTGTTGACCTCTATTCGCGAGCGTTTTGCTGTTGACCGTCCTTTCGCCGGGCTGCGCATTGGCGGCTGCATGCATATCACCACAGAAACCGCTAATTTAGCGCGCGCGTTGGTGGCTGGGGGCGCGGAGTTATCGCTGTGCGCCAGCAATCCGCTGTCAACGCAAGACGATGTGGCTGCCGCGTTAGCTCTGCGGTACGGAGTATCTATTTTCGCGATAAAAGGTGAGGATACCGAGACCTATTATCGCCATATTGACGAAGTCATCGCGTCGCGTCCGCACATTACGATGGACGACGGAGCCGACGTGGTGGGTCGGATTCACGCACGTTTCCCGGAAGCCTTGGATGACATTATCGGAGGCACGGAGGAAACGACGACCGGAGTGATTCGTCTGAAGGCGATGGCGGCCGACGCTGCGCTGCGCTACCCCATTGTGGCGGTCAATGACGCCAACACGAAGCATATGTTCGACAATCGCTACGGGACGGGTCAGTCTACGATTGACGGTGTTATCCGCGCGACCAATCGACTGATTGCCGGGCGCACCGTCGTTGTGTCGGGTTATGGCTGGTGCGGCAAGGGAGCCGCCATGCGCGCACGGGGCCTGGGCGCGTCGGTGATTGTCTGTGAAGTGGACCCGCTGGCTGCTTTGGAAGCGGTGATGGATGGTCATCGTGTCATGCCCGCGGCTGAAGCTGCGCGGCAGGCTGATATTTGGATTACGGTGACGGGGGATTTGAACGTGATTGACGCCCCTGCCT